>JASIAO010000084.1 GCA_030041955.1 Acidobacteriaceae bacterium
ATCAGCCGCACCAGCCCGCTCTCCTTCAGGCCGTACGATCCGAGGAACTCCTGCGCTTCCTCCTCGTCCATCTCCGAGAGTTCAGCCTCCACCTTCCCGCAGAACGCCGTCAGCCCCGCATTCGGCCTCGACGCCAGCTCCTCCAGCCCATACTTCTTTCCGGCGTTCTCCAGATCCTCGCCCAGCGTCGCACTCTCCGAAACGTTTACCGCATACAGCACCGGCTTCTGCGAGAGGAACATGAACCCGCGGATCAGCTTCTTCTCCTCCGCTGTCATCTCCAGCTCGCGCAGCGGCTTTTCCGCTTCCAGCGACGCCTTCGATCGCAGCAGCAGCGCGTGCTCCTTCTCGAGATCTGGCGTGCGCATCTTCTTCAGGTCTTTTTCGAGCCGCTCCAGCCGCTTCTCCACCTGGGTCAGATCGCTCAGCATCAGGTCAAATTCGACGCTCTTCGCATCGCGCAGCGGGTCGATCGCGCCCACGTGCGGAATCGAATCGTCCTCGAACGCCCGCAGCACATGGATCAGCGCGTCCACATTGCGCAGGCTGGCCAGAAACGCCGTCTCCTTCAGCGCCTCCTGCCCAATCGCCGCCACGTCCGCGTACTCCACCGTCGCATGCACCAGCTTCTTCGGGTTGTACTGCGCCGCCAGCCGGTCCAGCCGGTCGTCCGGCACTTTGGCCACGCCCAGATGCGCCTCCCGCGGATTCGAATACCCGCGGTCCTCGCGCTTGGCGCGCGTCAGGATCTGAAACAGCGAAGTCTTGCCCACCTGCGGCAGGCCGATAATGCCGGTTTTCATAAGGATTCCCTGGAACGAATAAATACAGCGTGCTTCAAAATCTGGTTTTATATCGGGACACGACTTTCGTGCCGAAAAGCTTTGTATCGGGGCACGACTCTCGGGTGCCCCACATCTGCCCGAAGGTGGCAGATGTGGGAAGGCACGAAACCACCCCGGACTCGACCTCAGGTTTAGTATCAGGCCACGACACCCGGGTGCCCCACATCTGCCCGAAGTTGGCAGATGTGGGAAGGCACGAAACCACCCCGGACTCGACCACAGCTTTTGTACCAGGGCACGACTTCAGTCGTGCCGCCCCCCCTAAACTCCCTCCGGGCTTTAGCCCCTGTGCTTTGTATCTGGGCACGACTCTCGGGTGCCCCACATCTGCCCGAAGTTGGCAGATGTGGGAAGCACGAAACCACCCCGGACTCGACCTCAGGTTTTGTATCAGGGCACGACTTCAGTCGTGCCGCCCCCCTTCCTCCGGGCTTTAGCCCCTGTGCTTTGTACCAGGGCACGACTCTGGGGTGCCCCACATCTGCCCGAAGTTGGCAGATGTGGGAAGGCACGAAACCACCCCGGACTCGACCACAGCTTTTGTATCAGGGCACGACTTCAGTCGTGCCGCCCCCTAAACTCCCTCCGGGCTTTAGCCCCTGAAGCGCCTGCTGCCTAGCCCGAACTGATTTTGAAACGCGCTTCAATCGATTCTAGTGCTCTGGCTACCCGCTCAACGCTGCGCCGCCTCGGCTGCCGTTTGCCGCTCCCATGGCTGCGGGATGCGCACCGACTGCATCCCCGCCGCCGTCGCCGCCTGGATGCCCATCTCCGTGTCCTCGAACACAAGACACTTCTCCGGCGCCACTCCCAGCCGCCGCGCCGCCAGCAGAAACGGCTCCGGATCGGGCTTCGGCCTGCTGTAATCGCCAGCGCACACCATCACGTCGAACTTGTCCGCGAGCCCCATTGCCTCCAGCGACGCCGTCACGGACTCCCGCGTGCTGCCCGAAACCACCGCAAACGGAATCCGTCCGTGCGCGCTCTCGATCTGCTCCAGCACCTCCGGTACCGCGGTCAGCTTCGGCAGCAGTTCGTAGTAGAGGCTCTCCTTGCGATGTCCTACCGTCTCCACCGGCATCGCCAGCCCCTGCTCCCGGTTCAGCGTCGAGATGATCTCCGTCACCGGCAATCCTCCCCACGCGTAAAACGTCTTCTCCGGAAACTCGCAGCCCCACTCGCCCAGCGCCTGCTTCCAGGCGATGTAGTGGAGCGGCATCGAGTCGGCAATAGTGCCGTCGCAATCGAAAAGGTATGCTTGGAAATCCCCTGCGGGGAGCGTCAGCTTCATGGGGTCTGATTCAATTTTACCGGTAGATTCACCATCGCCCGAACGACGAGTTCCGCTGGCACAGTTGCCTGAACGGCTAGTTCCATTCCATCGCGTACTGCGGCGAAATCCCCGCCGGCCCCACAGCCTTCGCCTCGCTCGCCAGCTCCAGCACCAGCCGCTCCAGCACCAGCCTTTTATCCGGAGGCTGCGAGCGAAGCTCCAGATCCGCCCGCGCAATCAGCCGCAGCGCCCGCATCAGCTCGCGCCGCGATTTGTACCGCCGTGCCTGCCGGATCACATCCTCCGCCGCAAACGGCGGCATCCGGAAGCCCTGCCATAGCGCTTGCCAAATCGCCCGCGAGTCCCGCACATTTTTTTCGAGGATCACCAGCATTTGCCGGAACGTCCGCGCCAGCATGTAGAGGTGCCCGATCGCCGCATCCTCGCCGCCGTCGCTCGCGTTCAGCAGTCCGTGCAGCAGGCTCAGCGCCCGCGCCTGGTCCTTCGCCGAAATCGCGTCCGTCAGCTCGTAGAGCGACCGCTGTTTCGCCGCCAGCACCATCGTCTCCACGTCGCCCAGCGTCACGCGCCGCTTTTCGCCCACATACAGCGCCAGCTTTTCGAACTCGCCCGCGATCAGCATCATGTCCGCGCCCAGCGCGTCGGCCAGCTCCCGCGCCGCGTCCGGCTCGAACTGGATCTCCCGCCGCTTCGCCTCCGCCGCGATCCACTTCAGCGCGTCGGCTTCGTCCACACGCGCCAGCTCCACCACACCGCACCACTCGCCCAGCGTCTCGCGGATCCGCTCGTAGCGGTCCTTGTCCTGCATGTCCATTCGCCGCGGGTCCGACGGAATCCGCAGATGATCCGCGACGAAAATCACCAGCGCCTGCGGGTTCGGCGACCGGAAATACGCCTCGATCGCCGCAAATTCGTCCTTCTTTGCGCCGCGCGTGTACAGCGTTTTCAGATTCCGCACGAACAGCACCTGAAACGGCGCCATCAGCGATGGCGTGCGCGCCCGGTCCAGAGCTTCGAAGATGTTGGTTTCCGCCAGGTCCAGATCCGACAGGCAAAAATCCCGCAGCTCTTCGGGAACCAGCGCCTTCAGCACCGCCCGCCGGCACCGCTCGTAAAGAAACACATCGTCCCCGGCGAGAACGTATCCCGCCCGCAATTTGTTTTCGTGGATTTCCGCCAGAAAGCGGTCGGTCGATGCGAATCCCGCGCCCATGCTTCAACCAGTCTACCGACTCCGATCCGTGCCGCGAACCGGAAAACGCACGCTGGGCCATTCCGGGAATGCAAATGGCAGTGACTCCCGAGCTAAAAGCTAATGGCTAAGGGCTGCCGGCTATTCCCGTCTCTCCTGCAGGAAATCCGGCGCCACCGGATTCTCATACAGCGAATAATCCCGCGTCACCACCGTCAGCCCGCTCGGCGTCACAAAATAATTCTTCCGGTCGTCGCTGGGATCGTATCCGATCACTGTTCCTTCCGGCAGATGCACGTCGCGGTCGATAATCGCTCGCCGGATGCGGCAGTGCCGCCCAATGTTCACGTGCGTGAACACGATGCTCGAATCCACTTCGGAATACGAGTTCACGCGCACATCCTGCGAGAGCACGCTGTTACGCACTACTGCGCCCGAAACAATACACCCCGCGGACACAATCGAGTTGATCGCCATGCCCGTGCGCCCCGGCTCGCCGAAAACGAATTTCGCCGGCGCATACTGCCGCACCCGCGTACGAATCGGCCACGTCCCGTCGTACAGATTGAACACCGGCGATACCGACGCCACATCCATATTCGCGTCGTAATACGCCTCCAGCGTTCCCACGTCGCGCCAGTACAGCGCTTCCTTCCGGTTCTCGTCCACGAAATTGTAGGCGTACATCTTGTACTTGCCCAGGATCGCCGGCAGGATGTTGTGCCCAAAATCATGCTTCGACTCCGGATCTTCCGCATCCTTGATCAGCGCCGGCAGCAGCACGTCCGTGTTGAACAGGTAAATGCCCATCGAGGCATCCACCATGTTTGGATTCCACGGCGACCGCAGCTCCGTTTGCTTCGGCTTCTCCAGGAAGCCGATGACCTCGCCATTGCGCGCCACCTGCACCACGCCGAAGCGCGACACCTCGTGCGGCTCGATCGGCAGCGTCGCCAGCGTCACATCCGCGCCGGAATCCTGATGCTGCTGCAGCATCTTGCCGTAGTCCATCTTGTAAATGTGGTCTCCGGAGAGGATCAGCACGTGCTTTGGCTGCTCCGACCCGATCGAATAGATGTTCTGGTACACGGCGTCCGCGGTGCCCATGTACCAGTTGGCGCTCACCCGCTGCATCGGCGGCAGAATCTCGATGAACTCGCCCAGTTCCTGCGCCACCACCCCCGTCCACCCTTCGCGGATGTGCCGGTTCAGCGACAGCGCCTTGTACTGCGTCAGGATGTACACCCGCCGCAGATCCGAGTTGATGCAGTTCGACAGTGTGATATCGATGATTCGGTATTGTCCGCCGAACGGAACTGCCGGTTTGGCCCGATCGCGCGTCAGCGGAAACAGGCGCTCTCCTGCCCCGCCTGCCAGAAGTACGCCCAGAGTATCCTTCATCGGCATGACCGACCGTCCCCTGCGACTCTGTTTGCCAGATTAGCTGCCTTCGCCGCCCCATCCCGCAGCGCTGTTGTTCCGCCCCCGCGCGGGGCGAAGGCCAGATATATCACATCTTCATGGAACTCCGCGCCCCCTGGACGGTCATGCGTCGTCCGCTTCGTCCCGCTCGCCGCCGGCGGCTGCATCCGCGCTTTCTCCGCTCACGGAAATCCGCAGCGACTTCAGAAAATGCAGGTCCTGCGCCGTGAACGCGCCCTGCTCCTCGCTGTCTGCCTGTCCCGCCTTCGATGCGTCCACAGCGCCCGCCGGCTGCTCCTCCACTTCGTTCAGCCCGATCGTCGCCTCCAGCATCAGCAGCACCTCGAACCCCTGCCTGCGAATATCGGCGACCACGCCGGCGATCTGTGCCGACTCCGAGACGCTCTCGTGGATCGCCTCGCCCAGTTGTTGCACCAGTTTGCGGAGTTTTTGGTTCAATGCAGACCTCGATTCCGTTTCCCCTACCTTATCTTCTGACGTTCCCTGCGAGCAATGGGATTCCACATCCCGGCAATTACCCTTGTCAGACGGTTGTTGTATCAGGAACGGGTAGACTTTTCCTTATGCAGCCCAATCGCATCGGTCGGATCCTCGGCGTCACCACCCGTGTCGCCGGCGAGAAGCTGCGCGAGCAGGCCGATCGCCTCGCTGCTGCCTCGGCGCAGCCCGCCTCGTCGGGCCCTTCTTCCGTTCCCGCCGCGGATCGAGCGTGTGCCGCCCCGCCTCCGTCCTCCAGCCCGAGCCCGTCCGTGAATCTCGGCGCCGCCGCCGATGGAGCACGCCGCCTTTCCCGCGGAGCCGGCCGCTTCAGTGCCGCCCTGGTTCGTCCCTTTGCCCATGCTACCGGCGTCCTCTGCAACCAGATTGTCGGCGTCTTCTTCGCTCTCTTTGCTGTCTTCTTCACCGAGCACGCCTGGATCCTCCACAAATCCGCCGGCCTCCGCGACCGCCATCTGATCGTCTACATCGTTCTCGCACTGCTCTTCGCGTGGTTTGCCGTCAGCTCCTTCTGGCGCGCCCGCCGCCGGCAAAGCGAAAGTCAATAAGCTGCCGAAAAGCACCGTTCCGGAGCTAAGATTCAAATGACAGAAAGAGACATGGAGAACCGGATCACAATCGAGCCTGGAAAGCGATCGGGGCAGCCCTGCATTCGCGGTCTTCGGATCACCGTCTGGGATGTGCTGGGCTGGAAGGCGGCCGGCATGAGCGAGGAACAGATTCTGATCGATTATCCGGAGCTTGAGCTGGCGGATTTCGCCGCCATCTATGACTATGCCGCGCGCGTGGGGCAGCGGGTCGCGCTGTGAAGCTGCTCCTCGATGAGAACCTCTCTCGCCGCCTTGTAACGCGCCTGGCTGATCTCTTCCGAACTTGTCACATGTTGCAAACGAAAATCTGCTCATGGCGCCGGATGCTGCCGTGTGGGAGTGCGCGCGCTCCCGTGGCTTCGCCATTGTCACCGCAGACGCTGACTTCTATGAACTCGCGATTACCCTGGGCTCTCCACCGAAGATCGTCTGGCTGCGTGGCTGCGACTATCCCACAAAGGTGGACGAAAGTCTCATCCGCGACCAGGCAGTGCGGATTGCCGAGTTTCTCGAAGACGCAGATCGAGCTGTATTGATTCTGAGGCCATAGCTATGCCGGACGACCCCGCCCTCAACCCGCTCTACACCGCCGACTCGCTCGCCGCCTTTGACAGCGCCCGCGACCTCGGCTTTCCCGGTGAATTTCCCTTCACCCGCGGCATCCAGCCCACCATGTACCGCGGCCGCCTCTGGACCATGCGTCAGTACGCCGGCATGGGCGATGCTGAAGAGAGCAACCGCCGTTACAAATTCCTCCTCGCTCAGGCACTGCCGGACTTTCCGTCGCCTTTGACCTGCCCACCCAGATCGGCTACGACTCCGACGCGCCCCAGTCCCTCGGCGAAGTCGGCCGCGTCGGTGTCGCCATCGATTC
>JASIAO010000009.1 GCA_030041955.1 Acidobacteriaceae bacterium
TTGTGCCGCTGCTGATCCTGGTGGTGGTGGCGGGGGTGGTGGCGGCGCTGCACGGGTCGGTGACGCGTTTTACGCTGCACGCGATGCTGCCGCGATGGGACTGGGACACGGTGAATTTCTGGTCGCAGATCGCGTTCGCGTTCACCGGCCTCGAGCTGGTGAGCGCGATGAGCGAGGAGGTGCGCGATCCGCGGCGCACGCTGCCGCGCGCGGTGTTTGGGGCGGCGGCGCTGATTGCGTTCATCTACATTGCGGGGACGTTTGCGGTGCTGGCGCTGATGCCGGCGGGGGCGATCGATCCGCAGAGCGGGGTCTTCAGCGCGATCACCATCGGGTCGGTGGCGCTGAAGATCGGCTTCCTTGGGATTCTGGCGGCGGTGCTGGTGACGGTGGGGAATGCCGGGGGAGTAGGCTCGACGGTGGCGGGGATTGCGCGTGTGCCATTTGTGGTAGGCATCGACCGATATCTGCCGGCGGCGTTTGGGAAGATTCACTCGAAGTGGAAGACGCCGTGGATTTCGATTCTGGTGCAGGGGGGCGTCTCGGGGGCGATCCTGCTGGTGAGCCAGATCAACGAGACGACGCGCGGGGCGTATCAGCTATTGATCGACGCGGCGGTGATTCTCTACTTCATTCCGTTCCTTTATATGTTCGCGGCGGTGATCCGGATGAGGCGGCGGAGGGACCGCGAGGAGAACGAGCACGCGATCCTGGTGCCGGGCGGGCAGGCGGGAGTGTGGATTTGCGGCGGGCTGGGGTTTGTGGTGGTGCTGATCGGGATCCTGGTGTCGCTGATTCCGCCGGGTGAGTCGTCGAGCAAGCTGGTGTTCGAGCTGAAGCTGCTGGTGGGGACGGTGGCGTCGATTGTGCTGGGGCTGGGGCTCTATTGGCGCGGGGCGCGGAGGAAATTGGCCGCGTAACCTGGCCAGCCGCGGAGCCGCTAAACTGGATGGACTCCCATGAAACGTCTCCTCCAGGGCTATGCCCAGTTTCGCCGCGACGTCTTTCCGGAAAAGAAGGAACACTTCCATCTGCTCTCGGAGCTGCAGAAGCCGGACACGCTGTTCATCACCTGCGCGGACTCGCGCGTGGTTCCGGACCTGATCCTGCAGACGGAACCGGGCGATATGTTTCTGTGCCGCACAGTGGGGAACGTGGTGCCTCCGCACGGGTACATGCCGGGAGGAGTTTCATCCACGGTGGAGTATGCGGTGGAGGTGCTGCACGTGAAGCACATCATCATCTGCGGGCACTCGGACTGTGGGGCGGTGAAGGCGGTGTTTGACAAGCGCGACCTGAGCCGGCTGCCGCTGACAGCGCGGTGGCTGGGGCTGGTGGAGCCGGCATGGAAGTACCTCGCTCCGGGGCTGGACGCGGATCCGCGATCGCAATACGTGGGGCTGATCCATGCCAACGTGCAGGCGCAGATGGCGAATCTGAAGACGCATCCGGAGATTTCGCGGGCGCTGGCCGAGGGCCGGCTCCAGGTGCATGGATGGTTTTACGACATCCTGACGGGCGCCATTGAAGCATATGACGAGCGGGCGCGGAGGTTCCGGCCGCTGGAGGAGTACGCGGAAGAAGACGTAGCCGGGCGCTCGTAGAATGCGTAGCCCCCTGAATGTAATTGGAACCGCGGGGCCTTCGACTCGCGACTGAATCGCTGTTGCGCGCAAAGGCGCGCGCAACGAATCCGGAAAGCTCGCTCAGGATGACGGATCGTTGCTATTCCGCGGCAAAAGCTAATGCACGCCGACCGGCGCCTTGCCGGGCCTGGCCTTTTTGAAGAACCAGACGAGGACCACGCAGCCGAAGCAGATGAGGGACATCCAGCGGAAGACATCGACGAAAGACCAGAGCAGAGCCTGCTGGCCGAGTTGCTGGTAGAGCGTGCTCTGCGCGGCATAAGCGGCGTTGGGCGCAGCGGTGTGCTGGCTGAGGTAACCGGTGAGGGCGCTGAGCTGCTGCTCAAACCACATCTGCGTGCGCGAGACGTAGCCGATGATTTCCGTCTGATGGAGGTCGCTGCGGCGAACGAGCATGGTCTGGGCGATGGAGATCCCGATGGATCCGCCGATGTTGCGGACGAGGTTGAAGATGCCGCTGGCGTTCCCGATCTGATCATTGCGCAGCGTGCTGTAGGCCTGGGTGGTGATGGGAACGAAGACGAAGCTGAGCGCGAAGCCGGTGATGACTATTGGCGCCAGGAGGGTCCACGGGCTGATGCCGAGATTGATGTTCCCGAAAACCAGGGACGTGAGACCGAAACCGACGAATCCGAAGGTGAGCAGGTAGCGCGGGTCGACCCTGTTGCCCAGATAGCCGATGACGGGCATGCCGAGGATGGAGCCGATGCCGCGCGGGCCGACGACGATGCCGGCGGCGAAGGCGGTGTAGCCGAGCAACTCCTGATAGAAGAGGGGCAGCACGGTGATCATGGAGTAGATGCAAAGGCCGAAGAGGATCATGAGGCCGCAGCCGATGCCGAAGTTGCGGTCTTTGAGCGTGCGGAGGTTGACCAGCGGCGTTTTACTGCGCCACGAGTGGATGATGAACCAGACGAGGGCGACGACCAGGAAAAAGACGGCCCAGCGGATCCAGATGGCGCCGAACCAGTCGTCTTCCTGGCCCTTATCGAGGACAACCTGGAGGCAACCGGTCCAGACGGCGAGCAGGCCGAAGCCGATGCCGTCAAACGGGCTGGCCTTGCCTTTGGTGATGTAGGGCGGGTCGTGGATGAAGCGGCTGATCATGAAGACAGCCAGCGCACCGACGGGGATGTTGATGTAGAAGGCGTAGCGCCAACTGTAGGTGTCGGTGAGCCAGCCGCCGAGGGTGGGGCCGAGGACAGGGGCGACCACGACGCCGAACGCGAAGAGGGCCATGGCGGCGCCGCGCTTTTCCGGCGGAAAGCTCTCCAGCAGGATGGATTGGGAGAGCGGCTGAAGGGCTCCGCCGCCGGCCCCCTGGATAACCCGGGCGATGAGGATGAAGCCGAGGGTGGGGGCGGCTCCGCAGAAGAAGGAAGCGACGGTGAAGATGATGACGCAGGTGATGAGGAAGCGCTTGCGTCCGAAGCGGAGGGAAAACCAGTTGCTGGCGGGCAGGATAACGGCGTTGGCGACGAGGTAGCTGGTGAGGACCCAGGTGGCTTCGTCGTTGGAAGCGGAGAGGGAGCCGGCGATGTAGGGCAGGGCGACGGAGGCGATGGCGGTATCCAGCACCTCCATAAAGGTAGCCAGCATCACGGAGACCGCGATGAGCCAGGGATTGACCCCAAAATTCTGCGCCTGCTGGCCGCTCGAGTCCGCCATGCCCCTCTGCCTGAAAGAGAAAGTGGGAGAAAAAAGACGCTGCCCTGCATTATCGGGCAGTTTTTTGGACCGGAAACCTTGGTCTGCGTTTTGGATACCGGAAGGGGAGGCGAGGATGCAGGCAATGCTGAGGAAATTCGCAAGATCAGGATAAGATGGCGCGATAAGTGGCTCATTTTAATAAATTTCCATAGCTGCATCGCGGGAGCGTTGTCCTGCATCAGATAGATTGACAATAAGTCACTCAAGTGCGAAGCTAAAACACGCGCAATTTTACTGAGGAGCAGGATTTGCCATGGCGAAGATTATCGGGATCGATTTGGGGACGACGAATTCGGTCGTCGCGGTGATGGAGGGCGGCGAGCCAAAAGTGATCGCCAACGAGGAAGGCGGACGAACGACGCCGTCGGTGGTGGCGTTCACAAAGAGCGGAGAGCGGCTGGTAGGTCAGGTGGCCAAGCGGCAGGCGATCACCAACCCGGCGAACACAATCTATTCGATCAAGCGGTTTATGGGGCGCCGCTACAACGAAGTGAACGACGAGATGAAGATGGTGCCCTACAAGGTGGTCCAGCAGGGCGACCACGTGGCCGTGGAGGCGCAGGGCAAGCTGTACACCCCGCCGGAGATTTCGGCGCTGATCCTGCAGAAGCTGAAGAAGGCCGCGGAAGATCATCTCGGCGGCTCGGTGACCGAGGCGGTGATTACGGTGCCGGCGTATTTTAACGACGCGCAGCGGCAGGCGACGAAGGATGCAGGCAAGATTGCGGGCCTGGACGTGAAGCGCATTGTGAACGAGCCGACGGCGGCAGCGCTGGCCTACGGGCTGGACAAGAAGAAGGACGAGACGATCGCGGTGTACGACTTCGGCGGCGGGACGTTCGACATTTCGATCCTGGAAGTGGGCGAAGGCGTGATCGAAGTGAAGTCGACCAACGGCGATACGCACCTGGGCGGCGACAACATCGACCAGCGGATCGTGGACTGGCTGATCGACGAATTCAAAAAGGACGAGGGGCTGGATCTGCGCGCCAAGGGCAATGAGATGGCGCTGCAGCGGCTGCGCGACTCGGCGGAGCGGGCGAAGATCGAGCTGTCGACGGCGCTGGAGACGGAGATCAACCTGCCGTTTATCACCGCGGATGCGAGCGGGCCGAAGCACCTGGTGAAGAAGCTGACGCGGGCGAAGCTGGAGCAGCTGGTGGAGGACATCATCCAGCGCTCTGTCGAGCCGTGCAGGAAGGCGATGGCCGACGCGGGCGTGGACGCAAGCAAGATCAACGAAGTGGTGCTGGTGGGCGGACAGACGCGCATGGCGCGGATCCAGCAGCTGGTGAAGGAGCTGTTCGGCAAAGAGGGCCACAAGGGGGTGAACCCTGATGAAGTGGTCGCCGTGGGGGCTGCGGTGCAGGCGGGCGTGCTGGCGGGCGAGGTGAAAGACCTGCTGCTGCTGGACGTGACGCCGCTGACGCTGTCGATTGAGACGCTGGGCGGAGTGGCGACGCCGATGATCCCGCGCAACACGACCATTCC
>JASIAO010000085.1 GCA_030041955.1 Acidobacteriaceae bacterium
ATCGAGGAGGATCCGCTGGCGGCGCTGAGAGCGAGCGGGTACGTGGAGCGAGCGCGGGCAGAGCGTGGCGCGAAGAACTCGGGGGGGGGTCGTCGTACGCGTGAAGCTGTCCAGCTTTCCCAGTGGCGCTTTCACCACAGAGGCGCAAAGGCCACAGAGAAAGCGGGAACGCGTTGCTCATCGCCAGCGCAAGGCGGCGGCGAGACGGTCGAGGAGACCGTCCTGACCCTCAAAAATTTTGGCCCGAGCGGCTTCCAGGGAGAACCAGCCGCCGCGATCGGCCTCGGGGATCTCCATGCGACGGCCGGAGCGGGGCGGCCACTCAATTTCGCAGGTATTGCTGACCAGCGTTGCGGGGTCGAAGTCGCCCTCGACCGCCCATGCGGTCACCTGCTTGCCGCTGGGCTGGCGCACGACGCCAAGAGGCAGGAAGTCTGCGGCGGCGCGGTCGGCCAGCATCGGCGAGCCGGTTTCCTCCTCGAACTCCCGGCGGGCCGCGTCGAGCGCGTCTTCCTCGGGGGCGTATTCGCCTTTGGGGATCGACCAGGCGTCCTTCTTAGCCCAAAACGGGCCGCCCGGGTGGATGAGGAACACCTCGAGCCCGGAGGGAGGGCGGCGGTAGAGGAGGATTCCGGCGGAGGGATTGGGCATGGCCAACTTATAGGTTACGGGTGGCAGGTTACAGGGTCCAGAGCGTCCCTGAGCCATAATGGAAAATCGGCCGCCGATGAGGAGCATTATGAGTACGGATACTGCGGCGTTCTATGACGATTTGGCAGAACACTACCATTTGATCTTTGAGGACTGGAGTCGTTCGATTGAACGGCAGGCAAGTGTGCTCGGTCCGTTGCTCGAAAGCAGAATAGGCCGAAAGCCTCTCAGGATCCTCGACTGTGCCTGTGGGATTGGAACCCAGGCCATCGGCATGGCCCAACGGGGTCACACCGTCGTTGGCTCGGATCTGAGCAAGGCCGCAGTAAGACGAGCTGCCGCGGAGACGCGCAAACTCGGGCTGGACGTGGAGTTTCATGTCGCAGACATGCGAGACCTCTCCGCTCTGCCAAGGTCAGATTTCGACGCAGTTCTGGTCGCAGATAACTCCTTGCCTCATCTGTTGTCCGATGAGGACCTGAATCAGGCGCTGGAGAATATTTCTGTTCGGCTGAGACCGGGAGGTGTCCTGCTCGCCACGATTCGCGACTATGACAGCCTGCTGCACACCCGTCCGTCCTTTCAGGGTCCGGCTTTTTATTCTGAGGGCGAAACGCGCCGAATTGTTCATCAGGTGTGGGATTGGAATGAGAACCAATATGTCGTGCATCTCTACCTGACCTGGAACTCAGCCTCGCTCTGGACGACGAAGCATTATGCGGGTCGATATCGTGCCATGACGCGCGCAGAACTCACGCAAGGCCTTGGACTGAGCGGGTTCAAAGAGATTGAGTGGATAATGCCGGAATCGACGAAGTTCTATCAATCGATTGTGCTTGCGCGGAAAGAAGGCAAACCCGTCGGCGAGCCAGCTTGACGTGGCAAGGCCTCTGATGGGAGGCGGGAACAGGTGAGGGGTTGCGGGGCGCAGGGGAGGAGTGTGCTGGTAAACTCGGAAATCCGGAGGGTCAGGAGAAGGAAATATGAAGGTTTTGAAATCAGCAACGAGCGTTTCCGCCGCCGTGGTTTTGGCGGCAATGGCGCTGGCGCCGGCCGGCTTTGCGAAGGACAAGAGCGCAGACCAGGCGCCGGTGGCCTGGGGGATGCAGTCGGGGAATACAGGCTGCGTGATCTTCAAAGAGTCGGAAGAGATGACCAGCGACATGGTCAACGGTGCGATGCAGTCGTTCACCGTGAAGCAGCTGGAGGTCGTCGAGCAGCAGAACGCGAAGTTGCCGCACAAGAAGTACAGCGAGACAGCGGACGATCTGGATGCGCTGCAGAAGCTCTCAGTGGCGGACCAGCTGAAATACGTGAAGATCCCGAAGAAGTACACGCCGGCGCAGCTGCAGCAGGCCGAGGCGATGTGCAAAGGGGACAGCGCCGGGCAGTAGGATAGCCCAGGAACCCGAGTGTGATTTCTGCTTAGTCCCGCAGCCTTAGCTCTGACCGGGCTTGAGGAGAGGAACGTTGAGGCCCGTGGTTCGGTGCGGGTGAATTTGCGCGCCCAATACGACCAGCGGAACGATGGTGAGCAGAAACGTGAGATGGTACCAGACCGGGAATTTGCTCCAGATGGAGATGTGCGCGGGCAGAAACATGGCCAGCACGATGACGCCAACCATTGTCGGCGCCCAGCGGCTCGAGGGGGCTACCAGGCGGGTTATGGCCCCGGCGGCCACGGATGTGACGGCGGCCATAAGCAGGCGCGCGACCTTCATCGTGAGCGTGAAGTGAAGCGTGTGCTCGGCAACGGTGTAATCCCGCAGCGCCAGGCGAAGGATGCGATCGATGACAGAGACGACGACGACCCACGCGGCGAGCCCTGCCAGGCAGGCGAGAATAGAGCGCTTCATGCTGCCTCCTTTTGATTCAACTCAAATAGTACAATTAAACTAATGAAAGCGGAATTATATATTTTGGGGGTTTTGCACCGCGGCGATTTCCATCCTTACGAAATCAGGCGTCGGCTGACCCAGGCGATGATCGAATGTTTCACCGATGTGGACGTGGGGACGCTCTACTATGCGGTGCGGCAACTGGCGGAAAGCGGCATGCTGTCCGCGGTGGCGGAGGAGCGGGTGGCCCGGGGCGGGATGCGCACGGTTTACCGCATCACTCCACTGGGACGTCAGCGCTTTCGTGAGTTGCTGCACGCGCAGTTTGCCGCCGAAGGCAGCGTGGGCGAGACCCTTTATGGGCCGATGCTGTTTCTGCATCTGGCCGATCTCGAGGTGGTTGCGCAAGCTTTGCGCGCACGCATCGAAAGAGAGAACGCGCGGCTCAAAGAGATCCGCAAATTGCGACGGCAATGGGCCGCGGCCCTGCCGACGGGAAGCCGACATCTGATGGAGCACATGGCGGAACAGTGCCGTCTGGATGTGGGCTGGCTGCGCGCGGTGCTTGCGGATATCGAGGCGGGCCGGGTGCGCGACACCCCTGACCCGCGGCGCCTGGACAGCTAATCAGCGGTTCTGTTCCTGGGGGGTCTCTGGTGAGCCAAACCGGCAGCGGAATCGGCGAAGATGGCCGGCGGAGCGGCGGCGTCCATGGACGCGCGAGTACCGTTACGGGAGCAACAATCGTTACCTGGAGGACAATCACGAGCCTTGCCGGGTGTAACCGGACGGGCCTATACTCGGACCGTTTGGCCTGGGAACGGACGGTTCCGGTCGTGAAGCGCCCCAACCCCCGCGCCAGCATCTTAAGGCGGTGGAGAAACCTCAGATGGCAACAACAATGACCCTGGAGCAGGAGATCAATCCATGGGAAGCCCAGGCGGCCCGATTCGACTTTGCGGCACGGAGACTGAACCTGGATGAGGGTTTATGGCGCGTGCTGCGCTATCCCTCGCGGGAGATTATCGTGCATTTTCCCGTGGGGATGGACGACGGGCGGATCGAGATGTTCACAGGGTACCGGGTGCTGCACTCGCAGGCGCGCGGACCGGGCAAGGGCGGGATCCGGTACGCGCCGGACGTGACCCTGGACGAGGTGCGGGCGCTGGCCAGCTGGATGACGTGGAAGTGCGCAGTGGTGAATATCCCGTTCGGCGGCGCCAAGGGCGGCGTGATCTGCGACCCGAAGAAGATGTCGCAGGGCGAACTGGAGCGCATGACGCGGCGGTACACGGCGGAGATTATCGAGTTCCTGGGCCCGGAGAAGGACGTGCCGGCGCCGGATGTGAACACCAACGAGCAGACCATGGCATGGATCATGGACACCTACTCGATGCACATGCGGCAGACGGTGACGGCGGTGGTGACCGGCAAGCCGCTGAACATTGGAGGGTCGCGCGGACGCCGCGAGGCCACAGGGCGCGGGATTGCGCTGGTGTGCGACGAAGCGCTGAAGTACCTGAACATCCAGCGGGACGGCTGCCGGGTGATCGTTCAGGGCTTCGGGAACGTGGGGTCGAACGCGGCGCGGCTGATGCAGGAACGCGGCTACAAAGTGATCGGCATCGGGGAGTGGGACGGCGGCCTGTATAACCCGAACGGCATTGACATCTGCGCGCTGATGGAGCACCGGCAGCGGAACGGGACAGTGCTGGGATTCCGCGGCGCGGAAGGAATGCCGACAGCGGAGCTGCTGACGACGGACTGCGAGATCCTGATTCCGGCGGCGACGGAGAACGTGATCACCAGCCGAAATGCGGAGCGGATCAAGGCGCGCATCGTGTGCGAAGGGGCGAACGGACCGACGACGGCCGTGGCCGATGAGATTCTGGCGGAAAAGAAGGTGTTCATCGTGCCGGACATCCTGGCTAATGCGGGCGGCGTGACCGCGTCCTACTTCGAGTGGGTGCAGGATCGCCAGGGATATTTCTGGAAAGAACAGGAAGTGAACGACCGGATGGAGGCGATCCTGGCGGAGAGCTTCGACGACGTGACGCGATACGCGGAGGCCCACGCGGTCAACAACCGCATCGCGGCCTACATGCTGGCTATCGATCGCGTAGCGTTTACGATCAAGCAGAGAGGGATCTACGCCTGACGGCAGGGAATAAGGGTTACGGGTTGCGGTTTGGCCCGCGGAATCGCTGCGGGCCTGCACCCCACACCCGGTTGTGGGATTGCCATAACCTCAGGAAGGCCAGAACATAGAAGCAACTATGCATCCAACCCAATCCCTGCCCGCCGGAGCGCGTGCCGGAGCCCGTCCCGGGCGGATTCGCGCATGAAGACAGCTCTAATTATTGGCGCCGGGCCCGCTGGGCTGACGGCGGCTCTCGAGTTGCTGCGGCGCAGCGACGTGCGCCCAATTGTGCTGGAGGCGAGCGAGCGCATCGGGGGGATTTCCTGCACGATCCGGCATAACGGC
>JASIAO010000086.1 GCA_030041955.1 Acidobacteriaceae bacterium
GGCTCCTGCGCGATGCGCCGCAGAAGGGGAGCCTGATATTGAATCGGATGACTGACGAAATAAGCCAGACGCAGTGGCCGCTCCGCTTTCGCGGAGGTTTCCGGCAAGGATGGCGCATTCAGACTGGAAACGGGACTCACGCTGTCACTCTGGCAGGCGGTAGGACGATGGGATATCCGAATGGTAACATTGAGGGCACCGGCGGACAATCGACTGGAACTCCGTCTGTTTTTGCCGCTTTTGCGCCGAGGAGACGCCTTGTTGAAGCATCACGCATCTCGTCCGGGCCGGGTTCTGGTTACCGGCGCCGCAGGCTTCCTGGGCTCTCATCTGTGCGATGCTCTCCTGGCCGAAGGCCATAAGGTCGTCGGCATCGATAACCTCTGCACCGGAAAACCCGCGAACCTCGCTCATCTGGCGCGCGAGCCGCGCTTCGAGCTGGTGCAGCACGACATCTGCAAGCCCTTCGATTTCGGGCCGGTGGACTACGTCTTCAATTTCGCGTCTCCGGCCAGCCCTGTCGACTACATCGAGAACGGCGTGGAAACACTCCGCGTCGGTTCCGAGGGGACCAGGAATGCACTGGAGCTGGCTCGAACCCACGGCGCCGGCTTTTTGCATGCGTCCACGTCCGAAGTCTACGGCGATCCCAAAGAGCACCCGCAGACCGAAGATTACTGGGGCAACGTGAATCCCGTCGGCCCGCGCTCGGTCTATGACGAAGCCAAACGGTTTTCCGAAGCGCTGGTGATGGCCTACCACCGCTATTACCAGGTGGACACCCATCTGGTTCGCATTTTCAACACCTACGGCCCGCGTCTCCAAAGCAGCGACGGCCGCGTCATCTCGAATCTGATGACCCAGGCCCTGCGGGGCGAAGATCTCACCATCTACGGAGACGGCACACAGACGCGCAGTTTCTGCTACGTCTCGGACGAAATCGACGGCATTCTTCGGCTTGCGCGCTCCGGTGAGCATTGGCCGGTGAACATCGGCAATCCGGAGGAGTGGACCATCCTCGAATGCGCCCGCGAAGTCCTGGCCGTCACCGGATCTTCCAGCCAGATTCGGTTCGAGCCGCTGCCCGTCGACGATCCCATCCAGCGCCGGCCCGACATTACCCGGGCGCGGCGCCTGCTCGGCTGGGAACCGAAAATCAACCTCAGGACCGGGCTGGAACTGTCGCTGGAATACTTCCGCAACTGTGTCCAGCGGGGAGAAAAATCAAGACCGGTGCTTGCCGCGCCTTTGTCGGCCGCTACGCGGCCGCTGACGGTTGCGGCTTCCGGGGCTCCCGGGAGGCCGTCCTCCTGAGCGGCCCAGATCCAACTGTAGTACCCGCTCGTCCCAATCTTTGGTAACCATAGGCCCACGGCTAAATCCCTGATATATTAGGAAGCTGGTGCATGTGCGGCGTCTGAAATGCGCTGCCGAGCAGATCCCGGATCGAAAATTTGGCAAGACCCAGAAGGAAAGGAAAGTCTGATTGTGTTGATGATTCGCCTGGCGCGCGTTGGTGCGCGCAAACAGCCGTATTACCGCGTGGTGGTGATTGAGAAAGACCGTGCCCGGAACGGGCGCTCAGTCGAGGTGGTGGGCACCTACAATCCCCGGACCAGCCCCGCGTCCGTGAACCTGAAGCTTGAACGTATCGAGTACTGGAGGGGGAAGGGAGCCCAGCTCTCCGATCGCGTGGAGAAGCTCCTCCGTTCCGGTTCTTCGACGGCTGGCCAGCCCCCCGCGCCGACGCCTGGGCCGGCGGACAATCTGGACGCTTCAGCAGCAGCTTAAGATTCATTTTCAGCGGTTTGTAAGGAGGGGTCGCCCGTTCCCCTGTTCCAGATACCTCCCACAGGTTACCTTTGACCACCTTCGGGGCAAAAAGTCTGCGGATTATTCTTTTGTCCTACGCAGCCTTAGGGTAGTATCCGCGTAGCCCCGGAAGCAGCAAGACGTGTGTCTTCCCATTGGGGGGCGAGATGAAACAGACGACAGAAAGACCCGATGACATGCGGGAATTAGTTACCCAGATTGCGCGTGCACTAGTAGATGTTCCCGAGCAGGTCGTTGTAGAGGCGGTTGAGCGAGACGAAAGCACTGTGCTGCGCCTGCGCGTTGCCCCCACGGATGTGGGTAAGGTGATTGGCAAACAGGGCCGTACTGCGCGTTCCGTCCGTACGATTCTTGGCGCTGTCAGCATGAAGCACCATCATCGCTACACGCTCGATATTCTTGAAGAGGACCATCAGGGAGCCGCTCACAGCGAGGAGTAGCGAGCGCCGGAAGGAATGCCATCCCCCCGCCCAGCCATCGCGCGCGAAACTCAGGAGAGTCTCGTCCGTGCGGCGCCTGTGCCCGGCGGGGATACCCAGCCTTTTTCCAATCGACCGGATTCATCGTCTTCCAGGTCCGAGAATTCAGGTACTCCGGTTCCCTGGGTGCTCCTGGCCCGTCTCATCCGCCCGCACGGCCGCCACGGTGAAATCGCTGCTGACGTCTTGACCGATTTCCCTGAGCGCTTCCATCAGCGGCCGCGGCTCTTCCTGTTCCCACCGGAGCGGATCGGCACTCGTCCACGCGAGGTGCATCTGGACAACTTCTGGTTCCTGCGCAGCCGGATTGTTTTCAAGTTTCAGGGAGTAGATTCCATCAACGATGCCGAGGCCCTGCGCGGCTATGACGTGGTCATTCCCGCAGAAGAGCGCGCCCCCCTCGAGCCCGGTTCGGTGTACGTCAGCGACCTGATCGGTTGCCGGGTCTACGACCTGAATCGCGACGGCGCCGAAGCCGGCGAAATTGTCGACGTCGATCGCGCGTCGTCCAGTTGCGAGCTTCTCGTCCTGCAGTCTCCGGGCTCGCTCGGCGCCGCTGCAGAACTGCTCATTCCGTTCGTTCGGGACTACCTCGTCCGCATCGACCTCCTGGGGCGCCGCGTGGAGATGCGGTTGCCCGAGGGGCTGCTCCAGATCAACGCGCCTGTTACGGAAGATGAAAAGCGGGAGATTGCGGGCTCGAAGTAAGCGCTTCGCCTCAGGCCAGTGGTGCTGACCGCGCTGCAGACTCCAGCAACTCCACCGTGGCGTTGTGTCCCCGGTCCCGGGCAAAGTCCACCGGCCGCTTGCTCTGATCGTCAGCCAGTCCCGGATCTGCCCCTCGCTCCAGCAGCAACGCCACGGCCTCGATCTTACCCGCCGCAGCCGCCGAGTGCAGCGGTGTGAATCCGCCGGCCTGGCGCGCATTCGCGTCGGCACCTGCGTCCAGCAGCAGCCGGATTGTCTCTGTCGCGTGCCCCAGGGCGAGCGCCGCGTGGAGCGGTTGATTCTTCTGCGGATTCCTGGAAACTTCCTGTACGCTCGCACCATGCTCGAGCAACAGGCGTACTGTCTCCGGGCCGGCAAACGCCGCGGCCAGATGCAATGGCGTCCAGCCGTCGCCTGAGAATTCCCGGACCGCCTCCGGACTCGCCGCAAGCAAAGCCCGCAATCGGCTCACATCCCCGAGGGCCGCGGCTTCGAAGATATCCGGCTCGGGAACCTGCGCCCGCAGCAGCTCGCGCATGGCCGTCTGACCCGCGTACACCGACCACAGCAACGCCGAAACGCCTTGCGCATCCCGCGCCTGCGCCAGCTCCGGATGAGCCTCGATCTGCGCGGCCAGTTCCTTGCTTTGGCCGCGCCTGATCATGTCGAAGACAAATGTGCTCATGGGAGAAGGGAAGCGCTCAGGAACGCGCCGATCCTCAGACGATCCGCCGAGGTGGCGCACACAGGCATTATCCCGGCTCGAGCCCTCGCCTCGGCGATACCGTCCTGCGGATTAACGGCGTGACCTCTTCGCTGCTTTCTTCGCGGTCTTTTTAACCGGAGCCTTTTTCGATGCCTTCTTTGCAGCCTTTTTCGCAGGCGACTTCTTCGTCGCTTTCCTGGCGGCCTTCTTCGCAGCCTTCTTAGCCGGAGCTTTTTTGGCTGCTCTCTTTGCGGCTTTCCTGGCGGCCTTCTTCGCAGCCTCCTTAGCCGGAGCCTTTTTCGCTGCTTTTTTCGCTGGCTTGGCAGCCGCTTTCTTCGCTGGTGCCGGAGCAGCTTTCTTTGCTGGCTTGGCAGCCGCCTTCTTCGCCGGAGCCGCAGCGGCTGGTTTCGCCGGGGCCGGCGGTGGAGCAGGCGTCGGTGTTTGTGTCACCATCGAGCTTTCTTCCTCGTCGATCATGTCGTCGTCGTCCGAGGAAACCGCAGTCGAAACCTCCTCTTCTTCCTCGTCTTCGCCGAATCCGTCTTCCAGCTCTTCCATGTCGTCGTCGGCTTCCGGCTCGAACTCGCCATCCGCGTTTGCATAAAGTCTGTAGTCGTCCTGCATCAGATATGCCCTCCGGGCTCCGAGTCAGTTTTGAACTGCTTTATGAGTATGCCAGAAATCCGGCAAAACTCTGCCGCGCGGATTATAGCAACAGCGCGCCTGCGGTTACCAGGATTCGCAGGCGTCTTTGCGCGCAGCTTTCTTCACCGTGCCAAAATAGGATGCAGCGCACCCTCCGCGGGAGATTGCGGGGCACGTTTCGCGGCGCCTGCCGGCCATGCGTATCGACCTGATCACGATTTTTCCGGACCTTTTTACCGGCATTTTGCGCTATGGCGTCCTCGGACGAGCCATTTCGGCCGAGCGGGTTTCGGTCCGGACGCACGATATCCGCCAGTTTGCTCACGATCGCCATCGGACCGTCGACGACCGCCCCTTTGGCGGCGGCGAAGGCATGGTCTTTAAGCCGGAACCCCTCGCCGAAGCCATCGAATCCCTTGAGTTACCCTCCAAACCGGAGCGCGACCCCCGCCGCGAACAGGTCATTCTGCTCTCCGCCCAGGGGGGCCGCTTTACCCAGACGGTCGCCCGCGAACTGGCGGGCCTCAAGCGCCTGACCCTGATCTGCGGCCGCTACGAGGGCGTCGATGAGCGCGTGAGTGAACTGTTTTGTGACCGCGAGCTCTCCATCGGCGACTACGTGCTGTCCGGCGGGGAATTGGCTGCCGCCGTTGTCGTGGATGCCGTGGTCCGCCTGCTCCCCGGCGTCCTTGGCAACGACGCCTCCAGCGAGTATGAGAGCTTCGGGCCGCCCGATCCCGGCGCCGGCCTCGATCCGAACGCTCCGCCGCGCTCCACCCATGGCTCGGGCGGCCTGCTCGACTACCCCCACTACACCCGCCCCGCTGAATTCCGAGGCCTGCAGGTTCCGGAAGTCCTGATGAACGGGGATCACTCCGCCATTCGCCGCTGGCGCCGCGAGCGCGCCCTCGAAAAGACGCTGCGTAATCGTCCCGACCTGCTGGCTGCGGCCGAGTTGACCGACGCCGACCGCAAATTTCTGCGTTCTTTGGGGTATCGCTCCGAGTAGCCTCAGCGGTTCGTCCCGGTCTCAGTCTGCCGTCACCGCGTGTTCTGTCCGGCGCGTTTTGCGGAACGAGCCCAGCAGGGTCTGCATCATCACGTAGAGCACCGGGATAAAGAACAGGTTCAGCACCGTCGAAACGAACATCCCGCCGATGATCGTCGTCCCTACCGATTGCCGTCCGGCCTTGCCTGCGCCCGATGCGATGGCCAGGGGAATCACGCCGAGGATGAATGCGAACGACGTCATCAGGATTGGCCGCAGCCGCAGTTCCGCCGCCTCGATAGCCGCCTCTGCAATCGAGCGCCCCCTGGCGCGCAGTTGCTCCGCGAACTCCACAATCAGGATGGAGTTCTTCGCCGCCAGCCCGATCAGCATCACCAGGCCGATCTGGCAATAGATGTCATCCGCGAAGCCGCGCCACGACTGCGCCAGCAGCGCGCCCAGCACCGCCATGGGCACGGCCAGCAGGATGATGAAGGGTAGCGCGAAGCTCTCGTAGAGCGCGGCCAGCGTCAGATACACGACGACGATGCCCAGCCCGAAGATGAGCACCGTCTTGCCCGCCGACTCGATCTCCTCCTGCGCCAGCCCCGTCCACTCGTAGGCCATGCCGTGCATCATGTTCTTGTGCGCCACGTCTTCCATGGCCTCGAGCCCCTGGCTCGAACTGACTCCAGGCGCCGACGATCCATCGATCTCCGCCGAACGGAACAGGTTGTAGTGGCTGATCACCTGCGGCCCCGAGGTCTCCTCAATCGTCACCAGGTTGTCCAGCGGGATCATCTGGTTCGTATCCGAGCGCACGTAGAACTGCCGGATGTCGGTGGCATTTTGACGGTATTGCTGTTCCGCCTGCACGTACACGCGATAGCTGCGGTTGTTGAAGTCGAAATTGTTCACATACTCCGACCCCATATACACCTGCAGCGCGTCTGAAATCTGAGTGAACGGCACTCCCAGCGCTTTTGCCTTCACGCGATCGATGCGCACCAGCACTTCGGGGTCGTTCGACGTGAAGCTGGTAAACAGTCCCGTCAGGTCCTTATTCTGGTTCCCGCGCGCCACAATCGTGTGCGCCACGCGGTCCAGATCCTGCAGCGAGTTCCCGCCGCGATCCTGCAGCTCGAACTGGAAACCCCCGAAGGCGCCGATGCCCTGAATGGCCGGCGGCTCCAGCGGCACGATCAGCGCGCCCGGGATCATGAACAGCTTCATGCGCAGCCCAGCCACGATTGCCGCGGCCGACTCATTCTTCCCACGCCGCTGCTCCCAGGGCGCCAGGTTCGCAAACAGCATTCCGAAATTCGGCGCCGAACCGGAGAAGCTGAATCCCCCGACGAAGAACGACTGCTGGATGTATTTGTCCCGCGCCAGCACCGCGCTTACTTCCTCGCCGATGTGCGTCGTGTACGCAAGCGATGCCCCCTGCGGCGCCTGGATCAGGATCATGATGTAGCCCTGATCCTCTGCTGGCACAAAAGCGGTGGGCACATGCGTGTATTCCCACCAGGCTCCCGTGAGACCCACCAGGAACAACGCCAGCATCACCCAGCGAATCTTCAGCACGCCGTGGATGGTCCGCGCGTAGAGCGCGCCCACCGCCTTCACGCCGCGCTCGGCCGCGTGCAGCAGCGCATGCTTGTCTTCTTCTTTGCGCAACAGCAGCGCGGAGAGCGCCGGCGAGAGCGTCAGAGCGTTGAACGCTGAAATGGCAATGGAGAACGCGATCGTCAGAGAAAACTGCTTGTACAGGATGCCGGTCGTCCCCGGGAAAAACGACACCGGCACGAACACCGCGATCAGCACCAGCGACGTCGCAATCACGGCGCCCGTCACCTCGGCCATCGCCGCCGAGGTCGCATGGCGCGCCTCGCGGTCGCCCTCTGAAATGTGGCGCTGCACGTTCTCGATCACCACAATGGCATCGTCGACCACCAGCCCGGTTGCCAGCGTGATCCCGAACAGGGTCAGCGAATTGATCGAGAACCCAAAGATCTTGATGAACGCGAATGTCCCGACCAGAGAAACCGGGATGGTCACCGCTGGAATCAGCGTTGCCCGCCAGTCCTGCAGGAAGAAGAAGATCACCGCAATCACGATCAGGATCGCTTCAATCAGCGTCTTGATCACTTCGTGGATCGACTCTCCCACCACAGTCGTGGTGTCGAACGCCACCACATAGTGCATCCCCGGCGGGAACGATTTCGACAGCCGCGCCAGTTCCGCACGCGCTTCCTGATCCACAGCCAGCGCGTTAGCATCGCTCAGCTGCATGATCGCCAGGCCCACCGCGGGCACTCCATTGAACCGCAGGGAGCTCGAGTACGTCTCCGCACCCAGTTCCGCGTATCCGATGTCCTTGATCTGGACCATCCCCGCCGGCGTGCTCTTCACCACCACGTCGTCGAACTGCTCCGGCGTGGCCAGGCGACCCACGACGTTCACCGTGATCTGGAACTGCTGCTTCGGATTCGACGGCGGCTGGCCAAGCTGACCGGCCGGCACCTCCACGTTCTGCTCCTGGAGCGCGTTCACCACGTCCGCCGCTGTCAGGTCCCGTGCCGCAAGCTTCACGGGATCGAGCCAGATGCGCATCGCATACTTGCGCTCGCCGAAGATGACCACATCGCCCACGCCTGGCAGGCGCTTGAGGGCGTCCTTCACGTAAACGTCGAGATAATTGCTCAGGAAAAGGTCGCTGTACTGGTTGTGTTCCGCGAAAACGCCCGCCGCCAGCACGATATTCGTGTTTGTGGCTTTGCTGACCGTGATGCCGGTCTGGTTCACCTCTGCCGGCAATTGGCCGCTCGCCGACGAGACGCGGTTCTGCACGTCCACTGCGGCAATATCCAGGTTGTAGCCCGTATTGAACGTTGTGGTGATGGTGCTGGACCCGTCGTTCGCGCTGGTCGACTGAATGTACCGCATCCCCGGCACACCGTTGATGGCCTCTTCCAGCGGGATGGTTACCGCCGATTCCACCTGGCTCGCGTTCGCGCCGATGTAGTTGCTCGTGACTGTCACCTGCGGCGGCGCCAGTTGCGGATACAGCGAAACGGGCAGGGTTGGGATGACCACCGCGCCCGCCAGGATAATCAGTAGCGCGCAGACCGTGGCAAATACCGGGCGATGAATGAAAAAGTTGACCAACCTGGCCTCGTTCTTTCTCTGCGGTTTGCGTTTCGCCTGATCTGCTCTCCTGCCTGTCCGATCGGGCCTACCCGCCCGCGTGCGCGGCCGGCGCTGCGGGAGGCGGTCCCGGCGGCAGCGGGATTACCGGCATTCCGTCGACGAGGAATTGTGTCCCGGAAACAATCACTTGATCTCCGTTGTTGAGCCCGCTGAGCACCGCGTATTCGTTGCCCACAGTGTTGCCCAGGGTTACCGCCTGCTGGCGTGCAATAAACTTTCCCGGCCCCGCGCTCTGCGCCACAAACACAAACGCCTGGCCGCCCAGCCGCGAAACCGCCAGCACCGGAACCACCGGATGCGGGGCCGTCCCCCAGATCACCTGCGCCTCCACCAGTTGGTCGTTGCGCAGCGTCTTCGAATGCACTGGCGCCTTCACCAGGATTCCCTGCAGCGTGTCATCCACCTGCGGCGAGACGAAATCGATCGCTGTCTTCTCGATGAGGTTCCCGCTGTTGTCCAGGATGTTCACCGGCAGGCCAGTGTGCACCTCCGAGGCGCGCTCCGTGGGGACATAAACGTAGGCCTCCAGGTCCCGGTTCTGATCCACCGTCGTCAGCAGCGTCGTCGGCGATACATAATCGCCCACGTGCACGGGCACATCGCCCACAATCCCGTCGAACGGCGCCGTAATCCGGTAGTAGCCGAGTTGCTTCTGCTGCATATGCAGCGATTCCACGGAGGATTCGTAATCCGCCTTCGAATTTGCGTACGCCTGCTCGGCCTGGTCCAGCGCGTCCTTGCTGATGATCCCGTCCGCGAAGAGCTTTCGCTGCCGCTCTACCTGCAGCTTGTCGTAGTTGTAGACCGCCAGCTTTTGCTCGTCCGTCGCTGCCTGCGACGCGACGGTCGCCTCCTGCTTCGAGGCATCGATCTCCATCAGCGTCTGCCCCGGACGCACCTGCTCGCCGGAGTGCACCAGAATTCGCGTGATGTTCCCATCCACCTGTGGATTGATGGTTGCTGAGTTCCGCGACTTGATGGTCGCGACGTATTCGTCCGACTGCGGAACGGGGACCGCCTGCGCCGTCATGGTCTGCACGGGCAGCGCCTGCGGCCCGGCGGACGGCTGCTGCGGCCGCGCCCTGGTGCAGCCCGTCGCTCCGGCAGCGAGCAGGGAAGTAACGGCAAGGAGAGGAAGGTATTTTTGCGTCTTCAAACGTTAGACCTCAGGCGGCTGGCGAACCCAAAGGTGGAGCAACTCAGTGTGGAAACCACTCAGGATACAGCAACGCGTCAGTATCGATCTTTAGGTGCGAGAATTTCCGACTGGCCGACAGGACTTTTCGATTCGGCAGCAGCGGCATCGGCTTCATAACTTGCGTCGGCCCTGGCAGAAATATACGAAATCCGCCGCCGGCCGGTTCAATCAGGTCTTCAGCCAAAAAAGAAAGCGGGCTGTCCGTTTCCGAACAGCCCGCTTCGATTTCGTCCTGAGCTTTCTCTTCCGGTGAGTGTATCCCTCCGGAGCGATTGTCTCAGGGCAAGGCCCGCAATCCGGCAGGTAGAAGAGCCGTCTTCTCCTGCCTGCTTAACCCGCCCTCGATTCGCCTCCGTAGAAGGCGTTGCACCATTTCAGGTTTCCTCCTGAATGGTCGATGTATTCGAGGAGAGGCCCAGGAGGCGTGAACTCGGCTCGAGTCACCCTCCCCGCGTTGCTCTGCGGATCCTTTCCTACACCGCGCTTTGTTGCCGATTCAGTTGGTTTAGTCCGATTTCTGGACATCGATCCTCCTTGGTCGGATTTCAAGCGTTACCTCCTATACCTGATTCGATAACGATCATGCGCCTCGCGTTGCCACTATTTCTACTCGCCCTTCTTCGATTCGTTGCGCGCCCGCACCTTGAACCAGATTGGTGAGCCTTCAAACCCAAACGCTGCTCGGATTTGATTCTCCAGAAAGCGCTCGAAAGAAAAATGCAGTTTCACATCGCGATCGGTGAACAGCACAAATGTCGGCGGCGCCACCGCGGCCTGGGTCATGTAGAAAATCCTGACCCGCTTCGCCATCGGCACGCTGGCCCGCTGAAAATCGATCTTTTCCAGAAAACGGTTCATCTGGCCTGTCGAAACACGCTTGCGCCGCTCCGCGGCGACCCGCAGCACCGCCTCCAGCACCCGCGAAACATTCCGACCCTCGCTCGCCGAAATAAAAATCACCGGCGCGTAGCTCAGGTATTTCAGCACCGCCCGCAATTGCCGCTCGAAGATCGCTTTGTCCGCCGGAGGCTTCCCGTCCGTCCGCCCCGTCGTCACCAGATCCCACTTGTTCACCACGATCACCACGCTGCGCCCGCTCTCATGCGCGTAGCCTCCGATGGTCGCGTCCGACGCCGTCACACCTTCGGTGGCATCGATCACCAGCAGCGCAACGTCCGCCATTTCCAGGTGCCGCCGCGCCATCACCACCGACAGCTTCTCCGCCATCAGCCGCGTCTTGCCCTTGCGCCGGATGCCGGCCGTGTCCACCAGCCGCAGCTGCTGGCCCTGGAACTCCATCAGCTCGTCCACCGCGTCGCGCGTCGTTCCCGCCACCGGCGACACAATCGCTCGCGCCGATCCCGTCAGCGCATTCAGCAGCGTCGATTTACCCACGTTGGGCCGCCCAATGATCGCAACGCGGGTCTCGTGCTGCTCGAACTCCCCATGCGTCCTGGGACTGGCCGTCCTGGCGGAAGCGCTTCGCGCCTTCTCCGGCTCGCTCTCTGGCCCTGCGAGGGCCTCTTCTGGCTCCTGCGCAGCTGGAAGAACCGCAAACACCTCGTCCAGCAGGTCCCCAATATTGTGCCCGTGCTCCGCGGATACCGGAACCAGGTTGCGAATGCCCAGCCGCCGGAAGTTTTCCGCCGCCGCCTCCAACCCCTCCGCGTCGATCTTGTTCACTGCCAGAAACAATGGCTTGCCGGTGCGCTGCAGCAGCCGTGCCAGATCGATGTCCGGCGACGCCAGCTCGGTCCGTCCGTCGACCACCATCACGATGGCGTCGGCCTCGTCCAGCGCAAAACGCGCCTGGCGGAAAATCTCTGCCGGAATCAGCGCCGCATCGTCGGGAATAATCCCGCCGGTGTCGATCAGCCGCGCCGTCCGCCCGGCCCACGCAACCTCGCCGTAGATGCGGTCCCGCGTGATCCCCGGCTCGTCGCCAACAATCGCTCGCCGGCTCCCCGTCAGTCGGTTGAACAGCGTGGACTTGCCGACATTCGGCCGTCCGACAATGGCGATGACTGGCGGTCCGGGCGAAGCCTTCGGCTGGACAGGAGAGGTTGGAGTTTGCGTTGAGCGTGTGCGAGCCATCTTGCTCGATTATCAAGCCTGCGGCAGGAAACAAGATAGCGGTGTATAATATACATCATGCGCAGGACGCAGCTTTACATGGAGGACGATCTCTGGAAGGCGCTGCACCTCGAGGCTCGTCGTGAGAAGACGACGATTTCTGACCTCGTACGTCGCGCGGTTCGCGAGCGTTATTGGGGCAACCGCGAGAGACGCCGTGAAGCAATGAATGCGTTTGTCGGAATCTGGCAGAACCGGAACGATCTCGCAGATGCGGAGAATTATGTTCGCAA
The DNA here is from genome assembly GCA_030041955.1 of Acidobacteriaceae bacterium. Lineage (GTDB taxonomy): Bacteria > Acidobacteriota > Terriglobia > Terriglobales > Acidobacteriaceae > Palsa-343. Next base: position 12,134 of record JASIAO010000086.1, read on the forward strand.
CCTGCGCGACGATGAACGCCTCGATCGGTTAAGAGGACAGTGAACGTTCTCGTCGATTCCGACGTGCTCATCAAAATCTCGCGTGGCCGCGACGCAGCTCTTGTTGAGCGCTGGTCCGAGTTAAGCGGATCGGAACGGACAATCTTCTTTTCGCCGATTACATCTGCTGAACTGTGGGCGGGAGCAAGACCGCAGGAGCAATCGATTATTGCCGGCCTTTTCAAATCATTGCGATGTGCCACGATCGACGAAACCACAGGGCGCCTGGCAGGTGATTTTCTCCATCGCTACGCGGCGAGTCATCATCTGAAGATAGCCGACGCACTCATCGCCGCTTCTGCAGTCCAATATCGCGCGGCGCTCTGGTCCAGAAATCGCAGGCATTTTCCAATGCAGGAAGTCGAGTTTTACTGAGCGGTCTTATGACACTGTCTCCGCGCTATACCGCGCGATCAGCCCCGTCCTCACCGCATGCCGGTAGACGCCCGTGAAGGCCCGCGCCATCAACAGCAGATACAAGGCCGCCAGCACGCTCCCGAGGGCGAGCGGTGCCGCCGCCATCGCGTGGTGCGCGAGCACGCCGCGCATCCCCTCGAACACGTAGCTCGCCGGAATCAGACGCGCCAGCCACTGCATCCAGTGCGGCAGCGTCGCCAGCGGATAGAACACGCATGCCAGCGGCGAGATAAACGCCGGAATCGGCCAGATGAACCACTCCGCCGCCGGCCCGAACCGGAGAACCAGCGCGCTCCCGAAGATTCCCAGCGAAATTCCGAACAAAAACAGCACCAGCAGAAACGCCGCCAGCATCGCGCCGTAGACAAAAAACGACAACCCAAAGACCACCGTCGCGAGCACGACCATCACCACCAGCCCCACCAGGCTGGTAGAGATGCTCGACAGCACCAGACCGCCCAGGTATTCCGTCACCGACATCGGGGACGCGAACAGATTCAGGAAATTCCTCGACCACACATCTTCCAGAAATGCCGTCGTGATCCCCTGCATCACCCGCGCCATAAAATCCCACAGCAACACTGCGCCCAGCATCGCCGGCACGAAGTTGAACCGCGACGCGGCCACCGAATTCAGATAGCGCGTGATGAATCCCCACAGCACAATATCGATCGCCACCCACGCAAACAGCGGCACAATCCGCGCGGGGCTGACGCGCAGCAGATAGAACTGCCGCAACAGCAATGCCGACGTCCGCCGCAGGAACACCGCCTTCATTCCTCCTCCGTGCGCCGGATGGTCAGCGGCTCCCGCGCCACCGTCACAAACAAGTCTTCCAGCGTTTCGTGCTCGTGTTCGGCGGGCAGCGAGCGCGGATCGCCCTCCAGCAGAATCCGCCCGCGCGACAGGAAGAGCACCCGGTGGCACACCTCGGAGACCTCGATCATGTTGTGCGAGGTCCAGAGCACGCCCACATCGTTGTTTGCGGAGAATTCTCGAATTGTCGCGCGAATCTCGCGTGCCGTTGCAGGGTCGAGGGACGCCGTCGGCTCATCCAGCAACAGCAGCCGCGGCTGGTTGAGCATCGCCTTGGCCAGCGCCACGCGTGTCTGCTCGCCCGACGACAGAACGCCACATTTCGTATCCCGAAACCTCACCAGATCGTACTCGTCCAGTATCGCTTCGATCCGCTCGTTCAGCCGCTTCACGCCGTAGAGCAGCCCGAAGACCCGCAGATTCTGCGCAACCGTGAGATTTCCCGGCAGCGGCGCATACACAGCCGCAAAATTCGTCCGTTCCAGCGCCTGCCTGCGCCGTTTCGCCAGATCGCAACCGTCAATGACGATCGTCCCCGACGTCGGCTCCAGCACGCCCAGAATCATGTTGATGGTCGTGGTTTTTCCCGCGCCGTTCGGCCCCAGCAGTCCCAGGATCTCGTGCGTTCCCAGTGCGAAAGACACGCCATCCACCGCTACGGTCTCCCCGTACAGCTTGCGCAGTTGCGAAACACTTAGGATGGGATTCGTGGCGGTGTCAGTCATGTGCAGGAGTATCGTGCCAGCGTGCGCGGGGCGATCGAATCCATCGCTTCACCCCGCGCCACGTCTGGGACTATGTTCCCAAATACATCACATGCACATAGATGCCCAGCCGCACGTTGTATGCCAGATACCAGCCTGGATGGTCGGGATCGGGATAGAGCACGATGTCATCCGAATCCCACAGCCAGCCGTCGCAGTACCCCACATCCGCCGGCGCCACGCTGAAGTAGAGTCCGTCGAACCAGAACCGGGAGGGTCCGCCTCCGGCCAGCCGCCACACATGGCTGGCCCCGATGGCGTACGGGAAATGCCCGTATTGCCAGGGGTGATCGAGGTGATAGGCCGCCGCTCCAGCCGCCGGATGTCCCACCCAGCGCCCCGTGGCTGCGTCCACATGGGGCGCCGCCGGATGTCCCGGCTGATCGGGCTTGTCGGTTGTCGGCACCGGCGTGTGTGTTCTGGGGCCGTGCGAGGGAATGTACCCACCGCCCACAGCCTGTTTCGGCGCCGAGTGGGTGGGCGCTCCCCGGCTGGGTGGCGCGGGATGGCCCTGGGGCTTCTGCCCAACGGCGGACAGCGTCACAGCCAGCACAAAGGCCAGCGGAAAAATAATTCGTTTCATGGAATCCTCCGGATCACTGCCTGTCGAACAGCAGTCCGTTGCCCGATGAACAGCGCAGCGCGGGCGTGCGTGGCTGCGGTTCCCGCGGATTCAACGAATGTTCCGCGGCACGCCCATCATACACGTGCCCTGACAATCTGCCCTGCATCGATTGTGCGCCCGGCGGCGTGGTCTTCCCGCGCCCTCAGACCGTCGGCCGCACTTCGAAGCTGGCCGTGTTGCGTCCGGAGTTCTTGGCTACATAAAGCGCCGTATCGGCGCGGCTCAGAATCTCCCGCATGCTGGGCGCATCGACGTCGGGCCGATAGACTGCGACACCCACACTGCACGTAACGTGCAGCTCCGCTTCCTCGCGCTCGATCCGGAACGCCCGCGAACGAATCGCATCCAGCAGGTCTTCGACCCGTTCCGGCGCACCGTGAAAATCCCAGCCTGGGAACAGAATCAGAAATTCCTCGCCGCCATAGCGCCCCACCACGTCGTATCCCCGCACCGCGGACAGGAAGCGAGCGGCGGATTCGCGCAAAATATCATCGCCGCACAGGTGGCCGTAGTTGTCGTTGATGTTTTTGAAGTTGTCCAGATCGGCCAGGATCACGCCCAGCGGCTCGCCGTCGCGGTTCGCCCGGGTAATCTCGCGCTGCAGATGCTCGAGAATCGCCGCGCGGTTGAACAGCCCCGTCAGCGAATCGTGCGTAGCGCGGATGTGCAGCTCCCGCCTCGCCGCCTCAAGCGCCGTTTTCTCCGATTCGAGCTGCGACGTCCGTTCGGCCACGACGCGGGTCAGCTCCCGCTGCCGCCGGACGAGATTGCCCGTGCGCAACGCAATCACGCCCCACGCGATCAGCAGCCCAAGCAGGACATAAAACAGGTACGCCAAAGGCGTTTCCGCAAGAGGAGGACGAAGCACAAAGCTGAACGACGCCCCGGTGTCGTTCCATACCCCGTCGGCATTCTCCGCCTGCACCGCAAAGCGATAGTGGCCGGCCGGCAGATTTGTGTAGCGCGCGCTGCGTCCGTCCGCCAGCTCCCAGTCGGGATCGAAATCGTACAAACGGTAGCGGAACCGCACGAGTTGCGGCGCCACGAAGCTGGGGGCCGTGAAGGAAACCTCAAGGGTAGCCGGGCTCGGCCCCAGCCGCAGCTCGTTCTCCAGCGCCACCGGGTGCGAATTGACGGTGACGCGCTCGATCAGCACCGGCGGCACAATCCGGTTCATCGGCAGGTTGGCCGGGTCGACAACGGCCGCGCCGGCAATGGTGGCGAACCAGAGCCGCCCATCGCGCGCCTTCCAGGCGCACGGCATGCTCCCGAAAAGCGTCTCCGGGATGCGCAGGCCATCCGCCTGTGCGTACATCGTTGGATGGATCGTCCCTCCACGCACGCCCGCCGTCCGGTTCAGCTCCGCCTTCGCGATGCGGAAGATCCCGTCGTTGCCGCCCATCCAGAAGTTGCCGAAGTCATCCTCGAGGATCGATCCGATCGTCGTATCCGGCAGCCCCTGCGCCGGCGCCCAGGTCACGATCCGCTCATCCCTGATCCGGCTCAGGCCTCCGTTGGCCAGCCCCACCCACACGCTGCCGTCCTGGTCCGCGTAGACGTACATCGGATGCTCATTGGGCAGACCATCCGCTGTTCCGTAGCGGGTCATGATTCCATGGAAGTACCGCTGCACTCCGTCCCCGTCCACCGCCAGCCACAGCGCGCCGTCGCGGGACTGCGTGATGCAGCGGACGGCCCCGGTCGATGTCACATGATGGAACGTTCCATCCTCGAAATAGGCGAGCCCCTTCGGGTTATAGCCCACCCAGATCCGCCCGTCGCGATCCTGATACAGCGAATCCAGAGATGCTTCGGGGGCCTGCGGGTCGTGGTAGATGGAAACATGTCCGTGATCCATGCGGGCCAGGGTGCCGTGCCGATAACCGATCCATAAACTACCGTCGCGAGGCACCAGCAGCGAATACACCGGCTGATTCGGCAATCCATTGCGCTGGTTCAGCACTTCCACGTGCCCATCCGGGTAAAGCCGGTTCACCCCGAAATTGTCGACCCCGATATACATGCTGCCGTCCGGCCCCTCGACGACCTCCCCGATGTAATTGCCTGAAAGCCCTTCGGATTTTCCGAACAGCGTGAACTTGCCGTCGCGGAGTTGCACCACCCCGGCGTCCAGCAGACCCACCCACACGCTGCCCTCGTGATCCTCCAGCAGCGCCCCGGCACAGAGGTCGCTCGGCAATCCCTGGGCCGCGCCGTACAGATCCAGCTTGTTCCGGTACAGCCGGCCGACGCCGTGATGGTCGAAGGCGATCCACAGGCCCCCGTCACGGTCCACCATCAGCGCGTTGATTTCCTTCCAGGGCAGCTTCTGCGTTGGCTCGGTAATGTGCGAGCGGTGAATCTGCGCTACGCCGTGATTCGCGGTGCCAATCCAGACGGTTCCGTCCGGAGACGCAGCCAGCGCGGTGATGTCGTCGTCCGGCAGTCCGTCGCGCGTCGTCAGCGTTACAAAGCGGCCGTTTTCGAACCGCGCCAGCCCCTCGGCCGTCCCCACCCAGACCGTTCCGCCGGCGTCCATCGTGATAGCATTCACGCCTGCATCGGGCAGCCCGTGCCCGCTGGTCCAGTTCTCAACCCGCCCGTCCACGATGCGGTTAAGTCCCATCCGCGTGGCAACCCACAGCGCTCCTTCGCGATCTTCGCAGAGCGCCAGAATGGTATTGCCCGTCAGGCCGTCTTTCGTCGTCAGAGTCACAAACCGGCCTCGTCCGGCGGATCCCGAGGGCTCATAGTGGCTCAGGCCGCTGTCCGTTCCCACCCACAGGCTGCCATCGCGGCTCGCCATCAGCGTCTGAATGAAGTCCGACGCCAGCCCCGGGGAATTGTGGTAGGTGAAGGTGACAAAGCGCACCCCGTCGAAGCGGGTCAGGCCCTCCTCGGTTCCCAGCCACAGGTATCCGTCCTTCGTCTGTGCCAGCGAATGAACCGAATTCTCCGGCAGCCCGGATTCGCTGTTCCATGAGGTCTGTACGTATTGCGTGATGGCTTTGGCCGGATCGAGCGCATGCGCAGACCGCGGGCACAGCAATCCCGCCGCGGCCAGCATCACGGCCAGAGCGGCCCCGAGCACCTTCCGAATTTCAGGGACAGCCATCATGACCCACCCTCAGGCCACAGATCGCCACCGGGACTTATCGTCTCCATGAACGACCGACTCGAAGCAGGTTCCTTTCCTGATTTTGGCAGCATCCGCGCCGCGACCAAACACCACTTTTGCGGTATCCCGGGACCGGCAGGAATCATCGCAGTATACCGTGACGCTCCCAGGCTTCCAGACTCTTTTTTCTCCATCCGCGAATGCTCGTCAGGCCTACGGACCGGTTTCGAGGAAATCCCATGAAACGGTCGCCTCCGCGCCCAGCCCAGCCGCAATGCGCACAGACGCCTCTTCCACCTGGCGCATCAGGCCCGCCAGATAGTCCCTTGACCCCGAAATCGCCGCCACTCCCAGGGTTGCCGATTGCCACGTCACCGCCTCGTCCATTTCCGCCACCGATACGTTGAAGCCGTTCTTCAGTTTCTCCCTGAGGCTCCGCACCACCTGCCGACGGTCCTTCAGCGAATGGGCGTGCTCTATCCGGATTTCCACGATCATTGCAGCGACCGGCATCGGAACTTCATCTTACCCGTCGAATGCGCGCGCGGGGAGTCCCGGAGTGGCTGGCGCGAGGTTCCAGCCAGTCCAGGTGGCCCTGAGCCTCGCCGTCCGCATCTCTTTTACATTCAGACCGAAAAGCAAGGGCCCTGGTCCAACAATGGGAGACAGCACCCTCATGAAGAAATTCTGGATTTCCGCCGCAGTCATGCTCGCCGCCTCTGCCACGCTTTCCGCGCAGGTTGCCAACCCCACCGCCACCGAGCACTGGCCACAGAACGGCCAGGGACCACAGGGCCACACCGTCAACGGCGAACCCATCTACAGGATCACCGTCGTCGGCCGCGACATCCCCGCCATCAACTACTTCCATCGCAGCGGCTGGACCCGCATCGGCTTTGCCGGCACCAGCCTCCTGCCCGAAGCCAAAGGCGGCGCCGAGGTGAACAGCCTCAATGGCCGCACGGAGATCAAAGCTCACTTCGAAGGGCTCATCCCCGCCAACAGCTTCGGCGTCGAATACCTTACCTATGTCCTGTGGGCCATCACTCCCGAGGGCCGTCCCGTCAATCTGGGCGAAGTCCTCTGGTCCCACGGCAAGGCCAGCATCGACGTCACCACCAATTTCCAGTCCTTTGGTCTCATCCTCACCGCAGAGCCCTACTTTGCCGTCATCATGCCCAGCGATCTTGTGGTCATGCAGAATTACGTCCTGCCCAACAAGACCACCGGCGTGCTCGAAACCGTGGACGCCCACTACAGCCTGCTGCCGCGCGGCGCATACACTGAGACCGCCGGCCGCCACACCGTCCTCCATCCCATCACGCGGAACGATCGCTCTCCGCTCGAGCTCTACGAAGCCATTAACGCCGTGCAGATCGCCGATGCCGCCGGGGCCGAACAATGGGCGGCCCAGACCATGGCCACTGCCAAACTCGACCTTCACAACGCCCAGCAAATGGATATCCGCCAGCAGGACATGAAGGAGGAGATCACCTACGCCCGCGAAGCCGTTCAGACCGCCGAAGACGCGCGCATCATGACCATCCGCGATATCCGCGATCACGACGAACAGCTGCAGCGCGAACAGGACGCCGCCGCCGAGGCTCAGGCGCAGCAGCAGCGCGCCCAGGCTGAGGCCCAGGCCCAGCTGGCGCAGCAGCAGGCTCAGCAGGCGCAGCAGCAGGAACAGGCCGCGCAACAACAGCAGCAGGAGGCGGAACTCGCGGCCGCTCATGCCCACGCCGAACAACTTGCCGCCGAGCAGGCCGCTGCTCAGGCAGCCCAGCAGACCGCCGAATTGCGAAACCGCCTCCGCGACCAGCTCAACCAGGTCCTGCAGACCCAGGAGACCGCCCGCGGCCTCATCGTCAACATGTCCGACGTCCTCTTCGCGCTCAACAAATACGACCTTAAGACCGATGCCGAGATCAAGCTGGCCAAGGTTTCCGGCATTTTGCTCACTTACCCTAACCTCAGGCTCCAGGTGGAGGGCTACACCGACAACACCGGCAGCCCCGATTACAACCAGAAGCTCTCAGAAGAGCGCGCCAACGCCGTCGAAGCCTTCCTCATCTCGCAGGGAGTCTCGCCCGACAACATCACTGCGCAGGGATACGGCCAGGCCGATCCCGTGGCCAGCAACTCCACCTCTGCCGGGCGCGCCGCCAACCGCCGCGTCGAGCTGGTCATCTCCGGAGCCTCTATCGGCGTGCAACAACAGGTCGGCCCCGCGCAATCCACCGCGCAGCCCCAGCTGCCAGGAACGCAGGGTATCCCACGACCCACTCCGCCGGTCGGCGCCACACCCGCTCCCGGAGCAACGCCTCACCAATAGGGAAATTCCCCTCGCCGATCAGTGGAAGAGGCCACCGCCAGGGTGGCCCTTTCATTTTCCACAGACAGTCAAGAAATTTAATCTGACGATGACTTGCAAAAAGCAAGTGATATTTGCTACCGTCCTCTGCGTGGCCAAAAAGCCCACCTCGGCTCATCGCTCCGGCTGCCCAGTCAACATTTCGCTGGAGGTGTTCGGGGATCGCTGGTCGCTGCTGATTGTGAGGGATCTGATGGTGCGCGGCTTTCATACTTTCCGGGACTTCGAACACGCGGGCGAGGGGATCGCGACCAATATTCTCGCGGATCGCCTCCGTCGCCTCTGCCGCGCCGGCATCGTCTCGGCGGAGCCCGACCCGACCGATCGCCGCCAGAAACACTATCGCCTCACCGAGAAGGGAATCGACCTCGCGCCGATCCTTCTCGAGATCCTCGTGTGGGGTGCGAAGCACGAGCAGACCGGCGCGCCCGCTGAAGTGATTGCCCAGATGGCGCAGAATCGCGATGCGGTCCTTGCCGAAACCCGCCGCCGCTGGCGCGACCGCGATCCCCGGCCGATTTTGCCGTGGCTGGGAGGGCCCAAAAGGAACTAGCTGTACGGCCAAAAGCCGCAGATGTCGGGCCCTTCAGACTCGTGTTTGAAAGACAAGACAGGGAGAACGTGGATGCAGCGAAGACGAGTGAGGATGATTCTTGTGCTGATGGCCGCGGCTGCCGCCAGTTTGCAGATGCAGGCTCAGAGCGCGGCATACCCGCGAATGGCTCCGCTCGATCAATATCTGATGGCGAATCGGAATGCCGAAATCGCTCTCGCGCGCAGCGCTGCTCCCCCCTCCATCTCGGACCACGCCGAGGTGATGGTCCTGGGAACCAGCGGATTCGAGGTTGCTGTTCCTGGGACAAACCATTTCGTCTGCATCGTTGAACGATCGTGGAACGCCGCAATCGGCGCTCCCGAGTACTGGAATCCTAAAATCCGCTCTCCCAACTGCTTCAATGAAGCCGCCGCGAAATCCTATCTGCCCATCGAGCTCATGAAGACCCGGCTACTGCTGGCCGGCAAGTCGCCGGCGCAGGTCCTTGCGGCGGTTCAGACCGCCTTCGATCAGAAGAAACTGCCGGCGCTGGAGCCAGGCGCTATGTGCTACATGATGTCGAAGAACGGCTACCTGAACGATCAGGCAGGGCACTGGCATCCTCACGTGATGATTTTCCTGCCGCTGGCCATGAGCAAAACCTGGGGCGCGAACCTGCCGGGCTCGCCCGTCCTTTCATCCGACGACGTTTCGGATCGGCTCACTGTATTCATGATTCCCGTTGCCAGGTGGTCGGATGGCAGTCCTGATTCAAACCCCAGGAGCTAACGAGAGGCGCGCATGAGAAGGATCATCGTCTCCAACATGATGTCGCTCGACGGTTTCTTCGAGGGGCCGCAGCGTGAACTGGACTGGCATGTGGTGGAGGAGGAGTTTTTTGCCTACGCCGCGGAGATGCTGCGCTCCGTGGATACCATCCTGTTCGGTCGTGTCACGTACGAAATGATGGCGGCGTACTGGACCACAGCGCCGTCCGACCCCAT
>JASIAO010000087.1 GCA_030041955.1 Acidobacteriaceae bacterium
GTCCTCGCCATCTCCGACCGCACCGCATAGACCACCTGCGCCCATGTATACGGCAAATCCCTGTCGATTCTCTGCGCCAACCCGGCATCGGCGGCAATCAGCGCCTCCACCCCGGCCCGATCGCTCCCGTATTCGCCCAGAACTCCGTCCGTCCCGCTCTCAGCGGCTCCATGGATCTTCAGCGTGCTCGAGCCGCAAGGCGCAGCCCGCAGCATTCTGCGATGAATCGCAAAATCCAGGGTGTCCTCTGCCATCCGCCGATACGTCGTCCACTTGCCGCCGGCAATCGAAATCAGGCCCGCGGCCGAGCACTCAATGTGGTGCTCGCGAGAAAGCTGCGAGGTTTTCGCCGCTTTGCCACTCACCAGCGGTCTTAGCCCCGAAAAAACTGAAAGAATGTCGCTCTTCCCGATCGGCCGCTCCAGGTACGGCGCGATCTGCTCCAGCAGATAGTCGACTTCCTGCTCGGTATGCCCCGGCTCCACGGCCGGCGCCGGCGCAGCCAAATCTGTCGTCCCAATCAGCACGCGACCCTGCCACGGGATCGCGAAGATCACTCGCCCATCCCGCGTCTTCGGCACAATGATCGCGGCATCACCACCCAACGCGTCCGCGTCCACCACAATGTGCGTTCCGCGGCTCAGCGCCAGCATCGGCGCAGCGGCGGGATCGTCCATCTTCCTCAGCTCGTCGCTGAAAATACCCGTCGCGTTGATCACCGCCTTCGCCCGCATCGTCACCGTCGAGCCAGTCTCCGCATCGCGCACAGTCGCGCCGGTCACGCAACCGCCCTCGTGCACCAGCCCCACGCAGCGCACGTAATTCATCACCGTCGCGCCGTGATCCAGCGCCGTCCGCGCCAGCGCCAGCGCCAGCCGCGCATCGTTGAACTGCGCGTCGTAGTAGACCACGCCACCCTTCAATCCCGAACGCGCGATTCCCGGCACGCGTTGGGCCACCTGCGGCCCCATCACCCGCGTTGGGCCGAGGCTCGCGCTACCCGCCAGCAGGTTGTAGAGCAGCAGCCCCGCGCCGTAATACGGCAGCTCCCACCGCCGATACACCGGCACCACAAAGGCCTGCCGCCGCACCAGATGCGGCGCCGCCCTAATCAGAATGGCCCGCTCCTGCAGCGCTTCTCTGACTAAATGAATCTGCCCGCCTGAGAGGTAGCGCACGCCACCGTGCACCAGCTTGGTCGCGCGGCTTGAGGTCGCCTGCGCGAAGTCGCCTGCCTCCACCAGCGCCGTGCGATAGCCGCGCGTCGCCGCGTCCACCGCAACGCCGAGCCCGGTCGCGCCCCCTCCGATCACCAGCACATCAAAGTCGCCATCCAGCGAAGACCAGAGCGAGTTGCGATCCGGCATCATCTCCATGGGATGCCGGATCAGCCGATCTGCTGCGCCTTCAGCGCCCCGTCTTTCAGCGCCCGATTGCGCGCGGGCAGGAAGGGATGGATCAGCGTCTGGTACGCTGCGCCGCCCACCACCCCGCCGATCAGCGGGCCGACAATCGGCACCCACCAATAGCTCTGGGGCGATGGGAACGCCGCGACGCCCCACCCGGTGAGGAAGCAGAACACGCGCGGGCCCAGGTCGCGCGCCGGGTTGATGGCCCACGCCTCCAGGTAGCCCATCGAAGCTCCGATCAGCGCCACCAGGAATCCGATCATCAGCGCCCCGAAGTTCGCCCCCGGAGCCATCTCGTTGTACTGCTCGGTAATGGCGAAGATGCCGAAGATCAGAAACGCGGTGAGGATGATCTCATCGCCGAAGGCGTGCATCACCGTGATGCCCACCGCCGGATGCGTAAAGAAAACGCCGGCCGCGCCGCCGCCAGCACGCGTCAGATGGTGCGCCAGGTTGAACTGGTCGATCACCGGCCCGAACAGCCGGTAGACAATCCCCGCACCCAGCAGCGCGCCCACCGTCTGCGCCGCGCAGTACGGCAGCACTTTCTTCCACGAGAATTTTCGGTAGAGCGCCAGCGCCAGCGTCACCGCGGGATTGGCATGGCAGCCGCTGACCGACCCGGTGGTGTAGATGGCGATGGTCACCGCCAGCCCCCACGCGATACACACGCCCCAGTACGCGTGCTGGTACGGGCTTGGATCGTAGAGGCTGTACATCGCGGCCACCGAATCTCCGAAGCCGATGATGATGACCAGCGCCACGGCTTCCGAGATCAGCTCCCCGGCATATTCCCTGCTCAATCCCACCTCCGGCGATCACTCCTGACTGTTGTTCGATCTCGCGCAGCCGCACAAACGACTGAAGATGCCATTGTATCGGGCACGACGAAATCAGGCGGCAAGAATTGCGGGAGGCAGGCTCAGCATCAACAGTCTCTGTCGCTGCCTTCGACCTTTCGCCCCGGGATGGGTGGCGAAAGAACCAACCCCGCAGTTCCGCGCAGCCATTCGGATGGCGCCGACCGATCCTGGTGGCCTTTCAGGGAAAATTCGCTGGCGTCTCACTAATATCTTCGAATAATTACTTCGTTAACGTCGTACTTCTCTAGTTAGACTGGATGACGCATCCACGACATGGACACATCGACCCTCCTGCGATTGATGTCAGCGTTGCTTAAAACCGCGCCGACGTCCGCCTTATACCGCGTAAAGGCTATGCCTTTCCTGCGGAAGGGTGGCAACACTCCTCTGGCCGCCCTGGGTGGCGCATTCGTTGCGTCCCTCGTCATGGGCTTCGTATGTTCCTGTTCGAGTTCCTCACCGCCGCCGCCGCAAATTTCGGTTCAGGTATCGGCTTCGGTGACGCAAACCGACCAGGGCCAATTGGTCAGCATTACGGCCACCACCACCAACGATTCTGCGGACAGGGTCGTCACGTGGAGCCTGAGCGGACCGGGGTCGCTCGTCAATCAGTTCAGTTTGGCAGCCACCTACGCTGCGCCCTCCACCGGATCGGGCGTGCAGACCGCGACCGTCACCGCAACTTCGGTTTCGGAGCCTGCCAGAACAGCTTCGGTGACGATCACCATCAACCCTCTACCCTCCATCACGACACTGTCGTTGCCCGGCGGCTCGGCAGGAACCGCTTACAGCCAGACAATCGGCGAGTCGGGTGGGACACCGCCCTTCGCCTGGTCCATTGGTTACGGAGCTTTGCCCAACGGACTGAGCTTGAACGCCGGCAGCGGTCTGATCGGCGGCACGCCAACAGAAGGTGGCACCTGGTACTTCTGGGTGCAACTCACCGACGGCGCCGGTGAAACAGCTGTACAGCCATTCCTCGACATCGAAGTTCTGCCGAACACCGCGGCCGGTAACCCTGTGCCGTTTCTGAATCAGCCATTGGTACCGGACGCGGTCGCGCCCGGCGGACCCCAATTCACCCTCACCCTCAACGGCACCGGCTTTCTGCCGGCGTCGACGATCAACTTCAACGATGTTGCCCTCGCGACCACCTACGTGAGCGACAAACAACTCACCGCCGTGGTTCCCGCTGCGAACATCGCAGTCGCCTCAACTGCGTCCATCACGGTCGTGAACCCGACCCCCGGTGGAGGAAGATCGAACGCCGTCTTCCTGCCTGTTTCGACTCCGGAAACGGATGTGACGCTTTCCCCGGCTGCGGGATCTCCTCTTTCGATTGAGTTGGCGAACTACGTTGTGGTGGGCGATTTCCGCGGCCGGGGAATGCCCGATCTCGCGATTGCGCAAAACGGCCCGCAGATCTACACCATGCTTGCCAACGGCGACGGCACATTTACCCAGGCGGCCGGCTCGCCGGTCACGATTCCGCGAGCGCCGTGGAATAACTTGCCCAACCCCCTTATGAGCTTCCTGACCACCGGAGATTTCGATAACAGCGGTAAGCTGGGACTCGCCGTGACGAACATGTCAGAAGGAAATGTTCCGATCCTTCTCGGCAACGGGGACGGAACATTCAAAGTTCCGAACTCCTTTGTCGATAGCGGTGGTTCCTACACGGTATCTGCCGCAGCCGGAGACTTCCTCGGGAATGGCAATCTCGACCTCGCCGTGGCGAATTCGCCGTCGGGCTTACCGCTCGACATCGTACTGGGTTGCGGAGACGGCGCGTTCAATCAGGGGCCGGTCTCGGCGAATGGCAATCTGGCCAGTGCATTCATGCCGGCGGTTGGCGATTTCAACGGCGACGGCAAGCTCGACCTTGCGGTCACCGGGGGCGGGTACACAAATACCCCGGTGAACGCGGTGACAGTCCTGCTGGGGAAGGGAGACGGGACCTTCAGCATGGCTCCGAACTCGATGTTTACAACGGGTTCCGATCCGTGGGCCATCATTGCGGCTGATTTTAACGGTGATGGCAGGCTCGATCTCGCGATCGCCAACCAGGACGATGGCACCGTGACCATTCTGCTCGGAAACGGCGACGGAACTTTCACACCCGCTCCTGGCTCGCCAGTTACCGTCGGAGGCGGCCCCTACGCTCTCGCTGTTGGCGATCTCAACAACGACGGCAAACCGGACCTTGTGGTCGGAAACCAGAATGACAGCACGCTGTCCATTCTGCTCGGAAACGGCGATGGAACCTTCACGCCCGCTGCCAGTTCACCCGTTGCCCTGAGCGCGGTGCCAATGTCGATCGCACTTGGCGACTTCAACAGCAGCGGACGTCTGGGCGTCGCTGTCGCCACAGCATCCGGCGTCGTCATTCTGGTCCAGCAACCGTGACGAGGATCACTGAAGGAACGGCAGACGACGGCGTAGACACTAGCCAGGAAGAAGGTGAGCCATGCTATTCCTCATCTGGCTCGTGCTTTGCCTCGTCGTTCTTTCCCTCATTTCGCTTCCACCCGCTCTGTGGCTGCGTGCAATCTACCGGCGATATTCCGGCAGTCGCCAGGTCACGTGCCCCGAGAACCAGCAACCGGCCGTCGTCAGCATGGATGCCCGACACGCAGCGGCGACAGGACTGCATGGACTTCCGGATTTGCGTTTGTGCGACTGCACTCGCTGGCCTGAACGCTCGCAGTGCGGCCAGCCGTGCCTGCCCCAGGCCGCCCAGTCCAAACCTTACACACCGGGCGAAGTGAAGCTCTCAACCAAACAGATTTACCACCTCCCCATTGTTCTGGCGGCGTTTGCCGCCTGGTGCCTCGGAGCCATCTGGCATGCGCAATATCTGTTCCGCACGCGGTGGATGCACGCCGTAGGACTCACTCACGCGCAGGTCAGCCAGATCAAGTGGTGGTATGCGCCGCACCTGCTGACTCTGGCGATCTGGCTGCTCTTTGCCTACGGAGTCGCATGGCTTCTTGCCGTGTGTCACCGCAAAGGCATGCTTCAGGGACTCCTGATGTCCGTGCTGCTTTGCGGAGCCGTGGCCGCAGCAAATTGGACTGGCATCGCACGGCTGCCTCACGATTTGCTGGTGATCGAAGCGGGCTACATCGTTCTTGCTACGTTGATTGTGGGGACCATTGTCGGCGGCCTGGAGGGCAAGCTGGTGCTGCCGTCGCAGTGACCGGAGACTGCCTGCTCCTGGCAGCTACTTCAACTGGCGTCTGTCCAGACACTTGCAGCGGTACAGCCCCGTCTTCTCATTGCATTAGAGTGAATCCCGGAAGCGATGCCATGAGGCTTCGTACGTGATCGGCGTCACTGCATGAGCCGTTGGGCGAGCAGGAGAATTGCGCCGCGGATGAAGGGCAAGCATTGCTTGTACCCTCCGCGGCCGTACGGCGTACGCCCTCGAGGCTTTGTGGCATCGAGATAGACGTTGGCCGGGAGTTGACAGGGAAGGTAGAAACCGGCCGAGAGGGCTGTAAACTGTGTGGCCGCCTCCTGAAGGAGGTGCTCGATGCAGTCGCAATCGGTGTTAACCGGTGTTTCCCTGCGGAACATCCTGCTCTCAACCGATTTCTCGCCCTGTTCAGAGACAGCGCTTACCTACGGAGCGTGGCTGGCTCGCCGTTTCAAGGCAACCTTGTACCTCGTGACGGTCGTCCCGCAGGAGATTACCGACTACGTTCAGCCGCCGGATCCGTTTTACCTGCGCCACTCCGCTGAAAAGAAGATGGCGATTCTCGCCGACCAGGAACTCCTTCAGGGAATACGACATCGCGAATTCGTCAAAGAAGGCCAGGTTCCGGAGACGCTGTCGGATTTAATCGATCGACTGGAAATCGATCTGATCGCGATGGGAACCCACGG
>JASIAO010000088.1 GCA_030041955.1 Acidobacteriaceae bacterium
TCGCCGCCGAATTGCTGCTGCCAGCAGGTATAGCTGAGCATCGCACTCTTCGCGCCGCGAGGATCCTGGTCGGCCTGGTTGAACCAGCGGCCCAGCATCGGCGGCACATCCAGCGTCTCCAGCAGACCCCCGCTGACCAGGGCCGTCCGCACCTGCTGGGGCCGCGCGAGGCCGGTGAGGTTGGCCAGTTGCGAGGTCCAGATGCCGATGGACTCGAAACTGCGGTTGTGGCGCGCGAAGGTGAAGTACATCGAAGGCGAGAGCTGCAGCCCGGTGGAGATGTCAGCCAGCCCCCCGGCGCCAGGCGCGTTGAGATTCAGCGAGATCAGGCGGTCCGATTCCGGATAAGAGAGGGGCTTGAGCAGGACGCAGTTGAGCACGCTGAAGACGGCCGTGTTGGCGCCGATGCCGATGCCCAGGGTGAGAAGCACCGTCACCGCAAAGCCGGGCGCTCGGGCGAGCCGCCGCAGCGCGAAGCGGACATCGGCCAGCAGCGTCTCGAGACCCTGCCACTGCCAGGCTTCACGACTGCGCTGCTCGAGCAGTGTGGGATTGCCGAACTCGCGCCGCGCCTGCTGCTCGGCCTCACGGCGCGGCAGGCCCTCTTCCATCAACTCCTCGGTGCGTTCCTCAAGATGCTCCTGAATGGAGAGCGAGACATCGTCGTAACGCCGTTTGCGCCCCAGCATCCGCAGCAGTCCACGCATTGTCGTCCTCCTGCGCTCAGACAGTTGCCAGCACCCGGGTGATTCCGGTGAACATTCGCTCGAAGCTGGCCACTTCGCGCTCCAGGTGCTCGATCCCGGCCTCGGTCACCCGGTAAATCCGCGTGGGCCGTCCTTTGGACGAGATTCCGGTTTCGGCTTCAAGCCAGCCCTCGCGCAGCATCCGCTGAAGCGCGGGGTAGAGCGAGCCTTCTTCCACCTGGAGCAGGTCGCCGGATACCTGCCGGATGTGCTTCGCCAAAGCATACCCATGCATGGGCGTCCTGCGCAGCGACTGCAGGACCATGATTTCGAGGGCGCCGGGAAAGAGGTCGCGTTGTTCAGGGTGTTTCGCCATAGAGGCAAGTATAGCGCGAATACCTATTTTGTAAATAGTATTGCGGCGAAAAGCTTTGCTGCTCTGAGGATGACAGCGCCCATGGAGGCATCACACCCTGACTCCCCAGAGAGCGCCGGAAGGGCCGTCATGACTTCGAGCCAGTGTCTCCGATCAGTCCGAGATTTGGCTTGACATTCGATTTGAGCGGGCAGAAAGTGATCCGCATTCCAGGCCTGGCCCTCTGAGCCAGGAAGCGCGTGGCTTGTCATACGGCCCGCGCGATTCGGGTCCGCGGCAGTGGTGTTTCCGTTCGGACTGCTTCCGTGCTTCCAGGAGGAGACGATGCGCGAAACTTTCGTCGTCCTGCACCACATCCTCGTCGTCCTGCAATTTCTCGTCAGCCTGCGCGTGCCGCTGCTGGGCGCGGCGTTTCTGATTGGGTTTCCGGTGCTGGCCTTCACGAAGGCCAGAACGCTGTTTTTGGGGCTGTTCGATCAGACTCCGCTGAGCCTGCTGCTGGTGACGCTCGCAGTCTTCTGCCTGGCTGGGACGGTCGTGGACAATGCGCACCTCATCACTGTGCAGGCAATTTGGTTCGGCCTGATTCCGAGGCCGTTGCCACACCTGAGGGGCGAGCAGATGCGAGTGGTGTGGCTGGCGGCGATCGTGATTCTGACGCTGCCCACGCTGGTGCAGGCGATCCGGCTGTCGCGGCGGCAGAGGCGTTCGCTGGCGGCGCTGGTGGTTTCGGCGGTAATCGGGCTGGCGGTCGGCTCGGTGGCGGCGTGGCTGGTGATGGGATACGCGCTCAGGCCGATGCTTAGGTTCGCGGAACACGCGGCGCAGTCGAGCTGGACTGCGTGGTTGCTGCGCGTGGCTGCTCACGGCGACAAGGGACTGTACGCCGAGCATGTGCTGGCCTTGTGTGCATTGGTCGCCACAACCGTTGTCTGGGCGGTGTTTGGCATCTGCGGCTACTTTCAGCTGGGCAAGCCGAAGACGGTTCCGGCGCTCGCAGGCCTGCTGATGTTGGTGATGACGCTGGCCTGGCCGCTGGCTGCGGCGACGTTCTACCTGGACCACTGGCACATTCCGACGCTGCTGATCGTGATCGTTGCGGTCGCGGCGGTAGCTAACGGATGGAGCCGCGGATCGGATCACAGATATCTGCTGATCGATCCGGCCAGCGCGCCGGAGCCACAGCCCGCCGAGGTGCTGACGGCGACCGGGGAACGGTGTGTGATTGTCGCGGCAGCGGAAGGCGGAGGGATTCAGGCGGCGGCCTGGACGGCGCAGGTGCTGGAGGGCTTGCGGGCAAAGTGCGGAGCGGAGCGCTTCGATCCGGCGCTGCGAATGATCAGCGCGGTTTCAGGGGGCAGCGTGGGGACCGCGTGCTACGTGGACTGGCTGCTGAACCCGGGCGAGGCAGGGCGGCCATCGGTTTCCGCAGCCAAGTCGAGCCTGGACGAGGTGTCGTGGGGGCTGGCGTGGCCGGATTTTCTGCGCGCCTGGTTTCCCTGGTTTTTCGGATGGATGATCGATCGCGGTGTGGCGCTGCAGCGGGCGTGGTCGCGCAACTGCTCGATGGATCCGAAGGGAGGCAAGCCGCGGCTGCTGTCGCCGCTCAGCGGATGGAGACAGCACGCTGCTAAAGGGACGATTCCGGCGGTGGTGCTGAACTCGACCGTGGTGGAGAACGGATTCCGGCTGCTGATGAGCACATCGGCGCTGGGGTGTCCCGATCCGGGGAGCGCGCGCATGGACGCCTCCGAGGTGAATCGGATTGGCGACAAGCAGATGGATATTTCCGTGGTGACGGCTGCGCGGCTCTCGGCGTCATTCACGTGGGTGACTCCGGGGGCGCGCGCCGCGGCGGGGCCCGGGAGCCGCAGGCCGCATCTGGTGGACGGTGGCTACTACGACAACTACGGCATGGCCACGCTCGTGGAGTGGCTGGACGAGGCTCTGACCGGGACTATGACGGGAGCGCACAGCAAGGTGGCGAAGGTAATAGTGCTGCAAATTCACAGCTCGCCGACGGACCCCGAAACAGTGCAGAACGGCGTGGTGAGGAAGAGCGATTTCAGCCGCGGATGGCTCTTCCAACTGGCCGCGCCGTTCCAAACGCTGCTGAATGTGCGCAGTTCGGGACAGATTGCGCACAACAATATTGAGCTGAACCTGCTCGAGCAGAAGTGGGCAGGGCTGGGAGTGCAGATCGAGAGCCTTTCCTTTACGTTCCCGGGAACGAGCGCGCCGCTCTCGTGGCACCTGACCGAGGAGCAGAAGCAGGCGATCCGGGATGCGTGGACGGAGAAAATGGGCGAGTGCGCGGCGAAGGTGCAGGCGTTCCTCGAGACGTGCCCGACGGGGGAGAGCGCTGTTTCGCTCGAGACGAAGATCGGGGCGCGGATGGGGAAGACGCAGGCGTGAGGCAGTGCCGGCCCCGTTCAGGCCAAAGAGAGGTTTGAATGCGCCACCTGCCCGGGATATTGCCGGAATGCCGACCTTGCAGCCAAGGCCGGTCAATGAGCGATAAGGCCTGAAATGTGCCACTTGACACGCGGGATCAATCGGCGCATCCTTCCAGTAGTCTAGCTATGGGAAAAGCCGAGATACCTCCGGGAACCTTGTACATGCTCATTCTGCGCAGCCTGGAGAGCCTTGGGCCGATGCATGGCTATGGGATCGCGCTGCACATCGAGCGGATGTCGGCCTCTGTGCTGGCCGTCGAAGAGGGCTCGCTGTATCCGGCTCTGCAAAGAATGCTGATCAAGGGCTGGGTGAAAGCGGAGTGGGGGCTTTCGGAGAACAACCGCCGCGCGCGCTACTACCGGCTGACGACCGCGGGTCGCAGGCAACTGGTGGAAGAGATATCGGAGTTTCAACGAGTGATGGAGGCCATCACGCGGGTAATCGAACCTGCTTCCGAACCCGCGCTTTCGACGTGAGGGACCTATGGCAAGCCTTGGCGAGGTATGGCGTCGATTTCTTTTTCTGTGGCAATGCAGCCGCTTCAATCGCGACATGGATGAAGAGATCCGCTTTCACCTGGAGCGGCGAGCGGAACAACACCGCGCCAACGGACTAAACGCAGAGGAGGCGGAACAAGCGGCGCGCAGGCGATTCGGCAACGTGTCGCTGCTGGAGGAGAGAGTCCGGGAAGCGTGGGGCTGGAGCGCGCTGGAGCGTGTCGTGCAGGATGTGAAGTTTGCGCTGCGATCGCTGCTGCGGAGGCCGGCGTTCAGCCTGATTGTCACGATCACGCTGGCCTGCGGCATCGGTGTGAATACGGCGGTGTTCAGCGCCGTCTACGCTCTGCTTTTGCATCCGTATCCGTTTCCGGGGGCGGACAGGATCGTGTCACTGGAGGCGTGGGACCGTGCCGGAGACAACAGCGGTGCGGGATATCAGGATTTTCTCGACTGGCAGCGGCAGAACAACGTGTTCGAAGCCATGGCCATCACGCCGTGGACAGGCGATTACACGCTAACTGGGCAGGGCGATCCTCAGCTGATTACGGGGGGCGGAACAACAGCGGATTTCTGGCGTGTTCTCGGCATACATCCGCTCCTCGGCAGATTCTTCACCGCCGATCAGGACCGCGCAGGCCAGCCACCCGTTGCAATCCTGACCTACTCGACGTGGAAAGAGCGCTTTGGAGGTGACCCGGGCGTGGTGGGCCGGGTCATGACCCTCAATGGACGGGCGTTTACTGTGATCGGCGT
>JASIAO010000089.1 GCA_030041955.1 Acidobacteriaceae bacterium
AAGCCTCCATCAACGGAGCCGTCGACAACCTGCGCGGCCTCAAGGAGAACGTCATCGTCGGCCGCCTCATCCCTGCCGGCACCGGCATGGAGTATTACCGCAACGTCCAGCTCTCACCGGAGCTGGAGGAAGCGGCGGCCAAGATCCAGGCCGAAGTGCAGACCGCCTGGGAAGAGGCCGAACGCGAGCTGGAGATGATGCGTCAGGAAGGCGAAGCCGAAGAAATGGCCGCCAGCGAATAGGACCAGCCCGCCAGGCAAACGCGCCTTCGGCGCAAATACCAAGCCCGGCAGAGATGCCGGGCTTTTTCTTTCCCTCTGAATAAACTGGTCATCCTGAGCGAGCGGACCGAATCCCGCGCGCCTCGATCCTCAGATCGGCCGGCGCCAAATCTGCATCTTCCCACCCCTGCCCCGCATCCCTTTCTCACCGGACGTTTTCCCCGAATCCCAATCCCCTCACCGCGCGTGAGAAACTTGGACCAGGCTTCCGCTGTGCACGTCGATTGTTACCCCATCTCGATCCTGCCGCGCCTTTCGCGCCTCTTCGAGGACTACACCTCCTCGCGCGAGCCCATCGCCCCGTTCTATTCCGCCAGTCCCTGGTCGCACACCTGGAAATCCTCCGTCCCCGCGCAATCCCCAGCCCATCGCTCCGCCCTCGCCGATCTCCTCCGCGATCAAAACTCCGCCTGGTTTTCCGAGTTCGGCATCCGGAACTCCGGCGTCTCCGCCGAAAAAATCCTCGCCAACATCGAAAAGCTCCGCCACGGAGCTGGCGTTGTTGTCACCGGCCAGCAGGTCTCGCTCTTCGGCGGACCGCTCTTCACGCTCTTCAAGGCCGCGACCGCCATCCGTCGCGCCCAGGCCGCCAACGCTGTGCCTGTCTTCTGGCTCGCCTCCGAAGATCACGACCTCGCCGAGATCGACAACGTCACCCTCCCCGCGCGCCACGCCCTGCACACGCTGCGCCTCCACTCCGACCACCCCCACACCGGCCAGCCCGTCGGCAACATTCCCCTCGGCCCCAAAATCTCCGCGCTCCTCGAGCGCGCCGCCGAGCTCATCGGAGGCACTCCCGAGTTCGATCTTCTCGCCGCCGCGTACGCGCCCACCGCCACCTACGCCCAGGCCTTCGCCCGCTTCCTCGCCGCAGTCTTCGCCGAGCACGGCCTCATCGTTCTCGACGCCTCCAGCCGCGCCTTCCACGCCCTCGGCGCGCCCGTCCTTCGACACGCCATCGAGCACGCCGCCGACCTCGAAGCCGCTCTCCATGGCCGCGATAAGCTTCTCGCCGAGCGCGGCTACCACTCTCAGGTTCTCGTCGCTCCCTCGAGCAGCCTGCTCTTCCTCATCGACGAAGCCACTGGCGCGCGCCAACCCCTCCGCCGCAAAAATGGCGACTGGTTTACCACCTCCGCGGGTGTCCCATCCAGGCCCTCTTCTGGCTTGAGTGGGCAAGCGAAAACCACCTACACCGCCGCCGATCTCCTCGCCATCCTCTCGGCCGCGCCCGAACGCCTCAGCCCCAACGCGCTCCTCCGCCCCGTCTTTCAGGATTTCCTGCTGCCCACCGCCGCCATCGTCGCCGGTCCCGCCGAGATCGCCTACTTCGCGCAGTCCCAGGTCCTCTACCAGGCCATCCTCGGCCGCACCACGCCCGTGCTCCCGCGCCTCAGCGCCACGCTCATCGAGCCCTCCATCGCCAGGGTCCTCGCCCAGCACGAGCTCTCGCTCTCCGACATCCTCTCCACGCACCCCGACGAGCTCGCCCACCGCCTCGGCGCGCGCGCCATGCCCGTCGAAGGCAAGCTCCGCCTCTCTGCCACCGGCAACGCCCTCGATCAGGAACTCGAAGCCCTCATCGCCTGGACCAACTCCCTCTCACCCGCCCTCGGCCGCGCCGCGCAGGTCTCCGCCTCCAAAATGCGCTATCAGATGAACCGGCTCCGCCGCCTCGCCGCCAACTATCAGCTCCAGCGCGAGGGCAGCATCCGCCGCCACGTGGACTCCATCTTCTTCAATCTGTTCCCCGACCGTCACCCGCAGGAGCGCACCATCGCCGGCATCGCTTATCTCTCCCGCTACGGCACGCCGCTGCTCTCCACGCTGGTTGACCAGTCCTCCGACGACTGCCCCGGCCACAAAGCCATCTGGCTGTGAGCGTCGCTTCATGTGCTGCGAAGCAGCACGGTGGGGAAAGCCACGGGCTTTAGCCCCGGCACTTTCAACAAAAGGCAATCCATGGGCGCTCTTCCGCGGCGATGAGCACGCCTCGGCCGCATCGGATTCCGGCGCCGAACAAGAATTCCGGTCATGCAGCGGTGTGCATAGTGCACCTGCGGCAATGTCCGTTCCTGCCCCCGGCCGATCCGCTGAGTATCCGCAGATAAAGAATCCTTATGCAAGGACAACTCATCCGATACGCATGCCAGGAAAAAGCCGGCCCGCTCGAATTCCGGCCCCGGTTGCTCATACCTCGCGCCCAAAGACGCCGGACACAGAAGAACCATGACAAAGCGTCCCAAAATCGCCCCACCGCAGCTCTGGACCGTGCTGTCGAAGTGCCACCACGCCCTGCGGCTGGCCGCCGAATGCAGCATCGGTGGAACCGGCCTCGTGCTCAGCGACTTCGCCGTCCTCGAAGTCCTGCTGCATAAGGGGCCGCTGACCATCTCGGAAATTCAGGACAGGATTCTGCTGGCCAGCGGCTCCATGACCGCCGCCGTGGACCGCGTCGAGCGCAAAGGCCTCGTGGTTCGCAAAACCACTGCGAAAGACCGGCGCGCCAGGGTGCTGGAACTGACCGCCGCCGGTCGAAAACTGATCCGGTCGGCGTTTGCGCAACACGCCGCCGACCTCGCGCAGATTATGTCTGCTCTTTCCGCGGGCGAGCAACTGCAGCTCTACCGCCTGGCCAAAAAACTCGGCCTGGCCGCCGCCGCCGAAAATGAATCCCGGCAGCGCGCCCGGCCCTGATGGAACCGGATTCCGAACGCGGAATCCAATCAAACGAATCGGCATCACACATTCAACCCAAACTCAGGAGACACGACCATGGCAACCGCATCCACTCCCGCTTCCACCATCACCTGGAAACTCGATCCCGCGCATTCGCGGGCTGAGTTCAAGGTGAAACACCTCATGATTTCGCACGTGAAGGGCACCTTCAGCGGCCTCAGCGGAACCCTCATCGAAGACCCCTCCGATCCCGTCCGCAGCGGCGTCGAGGCTTCCATCGACATCGGCAGCATCAACACCGGCGATCCGCAGCGCGACGCGCACCTGAAGAGCGCCGACTTCTTCCATCACGAACAGCATCCGTCGATGACCTTTAAGTCCACTCGCGTTGAGAAGAAGGGTGACGGCGAGTACCTGGTGACCGGCGACCTGACCATCCATGGCGTAACGAAGCAGGAGACGTTCGCCGTCGAAGGTCCCAGCGCGCCGACCAAGGATCCCTGGGGCAATACCCGCATCGGCCTCTCCGCGACCGCCAAAATCAACCGCAGGGATTTCGGCCTCAACTGGAACGCCGCTCTCGAAGCGGGCGGATTCATGGTCGGCGAAGATGTGCACATCACGCTGGATGCCGAGTTCATCCGCGCATAATCTCTGCGCGTCCACGCCGGACCATCCCCCACGCGGGCACAGCAGTTGATCCTCTGCGCCCGCACGCTCCGGCTGACCGCGGCTCACAAAGCGACCCGGCTGTGAATCTCTATTCTTCGCGCAATGCCTCCGCCGGGTCGACGCGCAGCGCGCGTCTGGCCGGGACCATCAACGCGGCAATCGAAGTGGCCACCATCAGGGCGACCACGCTCGCGACGGTAACAGGATCGAGCGCCTTCACCCCGTAGAGCAGGCTACTCATTGCGCGGCCCAGCACCAGGGCGAGCCCCGCTCCCAGCGCAATGCCCGCCAGTGTCAGCTTAAGGCCGTCCTTCACAACCGATGCAAAAACCGTTCCCCGCAACGCCCCCAGCGCTATGCGGATGCCGATTTCATGGGTCCGCCGCGAAACGGTGAAGGCGGTCACGCCATAGAGCCCGACCATGGTCAGCAGCAGCGCCAGGCCTCCCAGCGATGCCGTCAGCCAGGCCGCCATGAGGTTGGGGTACGTTGCCAGCCGCATATGATCGGC
Source organism: Acidobacteriaceae bacterium (assembly GCA_030041955.1). Lineage (GTDB taxonomy): Bacteria > Acidobacteriota > Terriglobia > Terriglobales > Acidobacteriaceae > Palsa-343. Next base: position 4,144 of record JASIAO010000089.1, read on the forward strand.
GAGAGTCTGCGCAGTCAGTATCAGGAGCCCGGCGCTTACCCCCTGCGCTGCCTTCCGCGCAGCCGGCAACAGCGAGCCGGCATCTCCGGCTGTCGTCGCGATCAGCACGACTTCGGAGGAGCGCTCCTGCGCCAATGGCAGATACAAATAGGGCTGCGGCGTTTCCAAAATGTCGTTATACCTTCCATCGCCGGCGACGCCGACAATCTCCGCGTCAACAGGGTTTTTTCGCCCCAGGCGCAGCCGCCGTCCCACCACATCCTCACTGCCGAACAGCCTCTTCGCCAGAGTCCGGTTCACGATGGTAACTGGTTCGCTGGTCGCCGTATCCTGCGTCCCGAACGCGCGTCCCCGCATTAGCGGCACGCCCATTGCGCGAAAATACTCGTCGTCCACGGCGTTGTACCAGACGGGAGTTCCCGCCGTCTCCGATGGAAGCTCGCCCGGCGCCAGCACAAATTTGGTTGCGCCGCCGCCGCTGTCCGGGAACGGGACCACCCGCGCAACGCTCGCGTCCTTTACTCCAGGCAGCGCCTTCATGCGGCTGACCAGGGCCTCGAACTCCGCCTGCCGCCGCACCCCATCCTGATCCATTGCGACTCCCAGAAGCACGGCGTTTTGCCTGTCATTGAACCCCAGGTTCATCGTTTCCAGATGCACCAGCGTTCTCACCAGCAGGCCCGTCGCCATCAGCAGCGCCATCGAAATCGCGAGTTGCGCGACAACGAAGATTTTCCGCGCCGGTATCCTCAGCTTGCCGCCCGGCGACGCCTGCGCGCGCATCGCATCCAGCGGCGAGGTCCGAACCGCCGCAAGGGCGGGCATCAGTCCGCAGACCAATACCGATACCACGCCCGCAGCCGCAGTAAATGCCAACACGCGAAAATCAATCCGAACGTCGACGCCCAACGGGATCCCAATGTTGGGTATCAGAGCCGGTATCAGCGCGATCAGCTTTTGCGCCAGAACCAGCGCGCCCGCGATGCCCGCAACCGCAAGCGCCGCAAATTCGGTCACCAGTTGCCGCACCAGTTGGCCGCGTGTGGCGCCCAGTGCGACGCGCATGGCGATTTCGCGCCGTCGCGAGTCGTTCATGGCCAGCAGCAGATTTGCGATGTTCGTGCATGCGATCAGCAGAACGGCTCCGGCGATGGCCAGCGACAGGAGGCTGAGCATCTTCATCTGTTTGTCCCCGGACTTCGCCTGCCATTCGGCCGTGAAGTGGCGCCCCGCATTTGCCTGCGGATACTTCGCCGCCAGGTCCGCGCTAAGGCCCTGCAGTTGTGCCCGCGCCTCGTCCAGCGTCGCACCCGGTCGCAGCCGCGCGTAGATCTCGTTGTACCGGATCGTGCGCGCATCGGTGCGTTCCTCCGGATTCCACGCGAACCACGTCGACTGCGGGACGTACACCTGGGGATCGATCAGGCGCTCCGTTCCGCGGAACCCAGGCGGCAAAACCGCGAGCACCGTCGCCACGCCGCCCTTCACTCTCACGGTCTGCCCGACCACGCCGGCGTCTCCGCCAAAGAAGCGCTTCCACGCCGCATGGCCCAGCACCAGAACGGGCGTCTGCGCAGGGCGCAGTTCGTTCTCATCGGGCACACGCCCCAGTTCCGGCCGTACACCCATCAGGCTGAACCAGTTGTCGCTGACCACGTCCGCCATCAGCAGCTGCAGGCCGTCGGCTGTCTCCAGCGCCACGCCCCTCCCGTCTGACGCCGCAACTTCGGCAAAGGCCGGCACTCGCTCCCGAAGATCCACGAACTCTGCATAGGATGAACCCGTTTCCTCCTCGGAATCCGCCGCGGCGCGCTCCTTAATGCTCTCGATTGCCACCAGATGGGAAGGGTCTGCGATGGGGAGCGGCCGCAGCCAGATGCCGTCCACCAGACTGAAGATCGCGGTATTGGCGCCTGCTCCCAGCGCCAGCGTTACGATCGCTGCCAAAGCCGGCCCCGGAGCCCGCATGAACTTACGAAAGGCGAATCGAACATCGGGAATGAGATGGAGCATCTCACACCTCCTCGTACCCGCCGCGAGTGAACCGCGCCTTTGGCTCGCCCCGCGGCCGGACATCAGGCCCCCCGACTCTCTTCCTGGAGCCTTATCGTGCCCGGCAAAACTGTTCGACAGACAGAATAGTATTGGTGAGAAGTGCAATCCACGGTCCCAAACTTTATTGGTGAACTAAAGAGGTTAAGCACTGCTCACCCATAAGAACTGTCCGCATTCGGAGATTCTGTTCGCAACCGAACACCGGAAGGAACGCTGCCCGCCGCACCCTGTACGCTGCCCGCTGCCCTGCGGTACACTCTCTGAAAGCTGCAATGTCGCAAAAGGGCAAATCCGCGCACGAAGTCTTCGACGTCGCCTGCCCCGACTGCGGGGCCATTCTCAAAATCGACGCTGCTACCCGAGCCGTTATCTCTCACACGCCCGCGCCCCGCAAACGTACCTTTGAGGACTTCGACCAGGCCACCCGTGCCCTTCGCGAAGCCGAGGAGCGCAAGGAAAGCCTCTTCCGCCAGTCCCTCGAAGCCCAAAAAAATCAGGAAGACGTCTTCAACAAGCGTTTTGCCGAGGCTCTCAAGAAAGCCAAAGAGACCCCCGACACCGGCAAGCCGCTCCGCGAATTCGATCTCGATTAGTCAGGAGCCTTAAACCCGCATGGATGAAGAGATCACGCTGCCGACCCTCCCCAGCCGCATCGAAAACAGCCTCGCCGACATTCCCTGGACGCGCAGCCTCGCCGCCGGCACGCTCGGCGCCGCTGCGGTGTTGCTGCTCACCGGCCGCCGCCGGTCCGGACTCATCGTTGCCGCTGCGGGAGCCGCTGTCGCCCTCCTCGAAAATCCCGAGGCCGTCCGCGACGCGTGGAATTCGCTCCCCCGCTACATCCGCTCCGGCCAGGATTTCATCGCCCGTGCCGAAGATTTCGTCGAAGAGCTGAACCGCCAGGGCAATCGCATCCGCAACGTCGTCTCCGGCAGCGTCAAAGGCGATTAGGGCGTTTGCCTCGCCGCCCGCGCCACGCTCCGGCCGCGGTTTCATCCGCGTCTACAATTCCACCAGATTCAGTTCAGGAAAATCCGCGCGATACCGCCGCTGATCCAGCGTCACCAGGCGGTCGGCCCGCAGCAGGGCATGCGCCCCGATCAGAAAATCTGCAATAAACCGCTTCGGCTCGCCCCAGCGGTCCCTGCGGCGGCGACGCGCGTATTGTTCGTACCGCGCGCCGGCTATCTGCCAGATGGGCCGGTCGATGACCCAATCCACCGCAATCCGTGTGTCCTCCAGAAACGCCATTAGCTCCGCTGCGGTGATGCTCGGGTTCCCAAGACTCTCCACGTATACCACCGGACCGATGACCAGCCCACCGTGTTCTGAAGCTTCCCGAAGGAACGCCGTGATCCTCGGCGCATTGGGCTCTCCGCCCCAGACCGACGACAGAACATTCGTGTCCAGCGCGGTCCTCACTCCGGCGTCCTGTCGTCCTCGCGGATTTCCTGGATCCAGTCCTGGATTTCCTCACGAGTCTTCAGGTGAGGAAAGGCCCCAATGTACTTATCAAATACGTTGGTCCGTTCCCGCTCTGGCTTCACTACAATCCGGCCGTTTTCCTCCACAAATTCCACCCTGTCCCCGGCCCGCAGCCCCAGCTTTATCCTAACTCGCTGAGGGATCGTGACTTGTCCCTTGCTGCTGATTTTGCTGCTCATCTTTACTCCATATTCAAGAAGTAAGAATAGCAGGTTTTACCGCCGACCCGCTACACTGGGTATATCCCATGAATCGCACCATCCAGCATTACGAGCTGGTCCGCAAGCTCGGCGCCGGCGGCAGCGGCATCGTCTACCTCGCCAACGACACCCAGCTCATGCGCCCCGTCGTGCTCAAAATCCTCAAGCGCGGCGCCCTCACCGTCGAACAGATGCGCTCCACCGTCCTGCGCGAAGCCCGCCTCGCCTCCGCCATCGAGCACCCCAACGTCTGCGCCATCTACGAAGTCGGCGAAGAGGGCGAGGAAGCCTTCATCGTCATGCAGTACGTCCCCGGCCAATCCCTCGACAAGCTCGTGGCCCGCGGTCCCGCCAGTCTGCCCCTGCTGCTCTCGGTCGGCATCCAGGTCGCCGACGGCCTCTCCGCCGCCCACTCGCTCGGCATCTTCCATCGCGACCTCAAGCCCGCCAACGTCATGCTCACCGACGGCGGACTCGCCAAGATCCTCGATTTCGGCTTGGCCCGCCGTCTGCCGCCCGAGCAGATGAACTTCGACCCCTCCACCGCCGGACGCCGTAAGCCAGGCGTGCCCATGGCCGCCTACACCGCGCGTGGCGGCACCATCCCCTACATGGCCCCCGAGCAGTTCGTCACCGGCCAAAGCTCCGTCCAGTCCGACCTCTGGGCGCTCGGCGTTATCCTTTACGAGCTGGCCAGCGGCCGCCATCCCTTCACCCGCCCCGACAGCGAAGAGTTTCAGGCCATCCGCGCCATCCAGTTCCTCGATCCGCCCCCGCTCGACGCCATCCCGCCCGAGCTCAGCTCCGTCATCTTCACCTGCCTGCAGAAGAATCCCGCCGACCGCTTCGCCTCCGCCGCCGAAGTCCGCGAAGCGCTCAAGACCATCATGAAGACGCTGCAGATCGAGACCGGCATCATCCCCGGCGACGCCGCCGCCGTGCTTCCGCCCTCCAAAACCGCCAGCCCCGCCGAAGAGGAAAAGCGCACCACCGGCCTGCTCTCCATGCTCGCCGAGCGTTTCCGCGAATCCTCCCCCGAGCGCCGCCGCGAGAACGCCATCCTCGTCCTCCCCTTCCAGAACCTCGGCGCCGCCGACGTCGCGCCCCTCTACGGATTCGCCCTCGCCGACGCCATCGCCGCCCGCATCGCCCGCATGTCCTCGCTCGTCGTCCGCCCCTCCTCGGCGCTCATGCATCTGCCCATCGCGCAGATGGACCCCCTCGCCATCGGCCAGAAGCTCTTCGTCGACTGGGTGCTCACCGGCAGCTTCGCCCGTTCCGCCAACGGCTTCGACCTCAACTGGCAGCTCCTCGACATCGAGCGCCAGAGCGTCCGCGGCGGCGGCTCCATCAGCGTCCCGTCGTTTGACCTCATCGCCGTCCAGACCGAAATCTGCAACGAAGTCTTCGCCTCCCTCGAAGGCAGTGGAGACTTAAAGACGCCCAACGGACGCGGCGGCCCGCGCACGTCGCTGCTCGGCGAAGAGCTCTCCGAGGAATATCTCCAGGCCCGTGCGCTGCTTTCCGGATTCATGCAGCGCACCGGCAGCCGCGCCGACCTCGACCGCGCCCGCGACCTTTTCGATTCCGTCACCCAGCGCGACCCCACCTTCGCCGCCGCATGGAGCGGCCTCGGCATCGCCGAGCTGCAATACATCCGCTACGGATTCGGCGGCCACAAGCACGTCATGGCCGCTCGCAAGGCCCTCGATCGCGCCCTCGAGCTCGACCCCGGCTCCGTCGAGGCCAACCTCTACCGTGTCTACATGCTGCTCTCGCGCGGCGAAAAAGAGAGCGCCCGCCACGGCATCCAGCATTTGCTCTCCACAGCCGCCAACGACTGGAACGTCCACCTCGTCGCCGGCATCACCCTCCGCATCGACGGCATGTACGAGGAGGCCCTCGCCCAGTTCCACCGCTCGCTCACCCTCAACCCCGCCAACGCCGCCGTCATCTACAATCACCGCGCCCGCGTCTACCAGTACCAGAACCAGCTCGAGCTCGCCGAAGAAGAATTGCAGAAAGGCCTCACCCTCGAGCCGCGCTACCCGCTATTGCGCACCTCGCTCGCCTACCAGCGCATGCGACAGGGCGACCTCCGCCAGGCCATCGAGATCCTCGAGACCGTCATCCGCGACGACGCCTCCCTGGCGCTGGCCGTCCCCACCCTCGCCCTGTGCTACGTGCAGGTGGGCGAGCGCGACCGCGGCGCCTCGCTCATCTCCGAGGACTCCATGGCCGCCGCCGAAGCCGACAGCGAAATGGCCTATCGCCTCGCTACTTACTTCGCCGTCGACGGCGACGAGAGCGAAGCCCTGCACTGGCTGCGCCGTGCCATCTATCTCGGCAACGAGAACTATCCCTGGTTCTCGAAGAACCCTGCCTGGAACCGCCTCCGCACCAATGCCGACTTCGAACGCATCCTCGACGAGCTCAAAAAATCCTTCCGCCGCAACCAGCGCACCTGGAAACGCCTGCTCGCGGAATCTGTCGCATAATCGCTTGCTTTTGATCGGCACACTCTTCGGTTTTGTATCAGGGCATGACCGATAACGCAATCGTGGATTGCGGTAAAGGAAGGGCGTAATCTTCCGGCAAACTCGCTCAGTGAGTCTGCGGCATCAGTACCGGACCGCTCTTGCAGTCGGCGCTGATCTCATCAACCAACACCTGCACATTCCGTGCGATGAACCGATTGCGAAGTGCGAGAAGCTGTTGCACGCCGGCTTCACAGTGAGCTTTCGCGCGCCCAACGCTCAGATGCGAACGATCCCCCTGTTCGAAGCCGTCAAGGCATTTCTCCACATGCTCGAACAAGCTCGCGTTCGCTTCCCGGGTCAAAGACTGAAGCGCCTGCCTGTACTCCTCGGCGCCTTGCAAACCTCGCGTGAGCCGGACAACGGTAGTAAATTCATCCCACGCATAATCCAACTGGTAGGTAAAGCCCTGCCTGTGAATCCACGGGCGTACCGTCGGCAGGAGCAGATCGTAGAATTCGTTCAACCGGAGATCGAGAAAAGCGTAATCGGGCCGCGTCAGGTCCCCGCGCAAGCGTCCCTCTTTCTTCAGAGCGTCACGGATCGGGGTTCCTCCATAGGGCAGCATTCGCGAGAATACCGCCGCTGCGCGACCGTCGCCCGTAACGTTCTTCAGGAAGGTCAGGTTTTCACGGACGGATTCGAAGGTGCTGGATGGATCAAAGAGCATGAAGCCATAAGAAACGTTCAGTTCAAGCTCTTTCAGGGTTCGAACTGCAGCCAGGTTTTGCTCCACGGACATCTGTTTGTTCAGCACCTTGAGTCCCTGTTCATTCCCGGACTCAAGACCCATATAAACAAGAAAGAGACCGGCATCGCGCAGCTTTTTGAACAACTCGTACTCGACATATTCAGCGCGGCAACTGATCTTCCAGATCATGCGATCGACCAGACCCGCGCCATACATGCGCTCCACCAATTCGTCTGCCCAGCGCCGTCCAGCCGGGCCCCAGATGGGAAAATCGTCGTCCTGGAAAAGGATGATGCGAACGCCGTGATCCTGAAGCAGGTACAGCATCTCTTCGATAACCTTCGCGGGCTTGCGCACACGAACAACTTTGCCCGGCGCAGTTCGGTAGAAGGTGTGAATGGAGCAGAACGAACACCGGCGCGCGCAGCCGCGACTGGCCAGCAGCGGCAATGTGGGAAAACCGCCTATCTGTTCTGGTTCGAATGGCCGGTACGGGTACGGGAGCGAATCAAGATCCTCCACAAGAGCCCGCGGCTCGCTTTCTGCGATCTGACCGTCCTTGAGAAAAGCCAACCCGGGAGTCTCGCGCCAATCTCTATTGCTGAGAAGGCGATCGACGAGGTCGACCAGAGTGTGTTCGCCCTCGAATCGCACAACACTGTCCAATTCAGCGAAATGCTTTAGCACCTCGTCGGGGCACAGGCTGGGGAAGTGCCCGCCGATCGTAAAGTGCGAAGTGATTCCCGCAGCCCGCAAGCGCCTGGCGAGCTTTCGAAACTGCGGTAAGAAAACCTGAAAGATAAGGGAAAAACCGACCACGAGAGGCTGCCGCGTTGCGAGCCGCTCTGCAATCTTCTCCGGCCCATCGCGAACATCAATCATCCGGACGGTATGTCCCCGTTGCTGAAGCACGGCAGACAAATATCCCATCCCGAGATTGCCTTGATCCTGGTAGCCGATCAGGGCTATCTCGGCGGTCGCGCCAGACCCCACTGGCGGATCATGGGACGACGCGTTCAGAATGCGGGGAAGAACGCTATCCACCTTATCCCTGCGTTCCACGAACGATAGTCGCAACCTTTCTCGTACCGTCGGCAACGGTTTGGTACACGTTTGCCATCGTTTCAAGAGCCACGGCCAGAACTTCCGTCTGAGTCTCGCCTGTGACTTGTTGCAGGACGAACGGCATGTCGATCCAGTCTGCGATTATGTGCGGGTTGAATCCGAATCTGCTCGGCAAATCAACGTCTGCTTTGTCAAAGGGGGGCATTGATGTTTGTCTCCTTTCGGTATCGGGGAAACCGGCGCCGGAGCAAACTGCGAAGGGGAAACCGGGGTGGGGCAAACGGGTGAGGATGGAATCCTACCCCGCATTGCGGCAAAAAAGCAAGGGCGAAAACATGAAAATATACAGAATCCGCCCGGCAGCACCGGATGAGACGCACCCAGGGTCAGGCCTTTACTCGCTATTTCCGAGCCACGTGGATAGAGCAGAGGCGGCACGATTCAGGTCCGGCGGTCCATTCGCCGCCCAGGCAACGAAACCATCGGGTCGTACAAAAAGAGCAGTCAGATCCGAATTCTTCTTCAGCCGCAGGGTTATGATCCTGAGGCGACCGCGCCAACGTGCGCCTAACCCTGAGATCCGAGCATCGTCGACAAAGTCATACAGCAGAGCGCTTCCGTCGCGGCAGTGCTCGCCGAGCTTCGTGCCGTCTTCGAATTCAAGATCGGGCGCGCTCCGTCCTACTAAGGGATGATCGCCGGGCAGGTCGTACCTTTGCCATACACCGGAGATTCTCTTTGCCAGGGACTTCGCCCTGCCACCGCCCCCGATGAGGTCCGCCAGGACCGAGACACGAGCACGACGGTGATGCCTGGGGGCCATCAGGGCAACCTGTGCGGTGGCCCAGTTGAGGGCCCACGCGCCGATGGGGTGACGCTCCGTAGTGTAGGTATCGAGAAGCGTTTCGGGGGCCCATCGATTCACGGTCGCGGCGAGCTTCCAGCCCAGGTTGACGGCATCTCCAATACCGAGGTTGAGCCCCTCACCGCCGATGGGCGCAAAAACATGAGCAGCGTCTCCCGCTAATAGAACTCGCCCCAGTCGATAGGTGCTGGCCTGGCGGGCATTGTCGGTCCACCGCGTGGCTGCGTGAACGGCGGTAAGTGTTGCGTCGGTCCCCGACACCCTCCGCAAGCTTGTTTGCAGCTCTTCGAGAGTGATGGAAGCGTCCCGGTCCTTCGGGGGACCGTCGAATTCCACCGTCAGAATCCTCCCTGGCATGGGACCATTCACATAGGCTCCCCTGGCAGTGCGCACCCAGCCGGAAGATAGCTTCTCGGGATCGGCGAATTCGACCGTTGCGGAGTAGCCGCAAACCTTAGGATCGGTCCCCGGAAACTCAAACCCCGCGAGTTTCCTGACCGTGCTTCGTCCGCCATCGCAGCCAACGAGCCAGCCCGAACGAACCTGAGTCTCGCCTGCGTACACCGTTACGCCGCTGTCATCGGCTGAGAAAGCGGTCAGGCCTGCCCCGCGCCGAATCTCAGCCTTCAACTCTGCGGCGCGCTCGCTGAGCAAAGTTTCGAGAGCTTGCGTGGTGATGACTCCGTAGGCTGCAGCGGGACCTCTGCCAAAAAGTTCGGGATCACTATTGTCACTGTAGTTCGCAGCAACACCCCGCTCAGCGGCCTCGACTCCTTCTCCGCTCATCGACATGTCGATCCACTTCAGCGCTCCCTTTTTCAGCGCTGGAAGCAAGCCTCGTCTGTAAAACACCTCTATCGATGGGATGTTGAGAGCTCGGGCTCCAACCGGACCGTCTTTGATCGGAAGATTCGGATTCGCGAGCTTTTCAAACACCAGGACCGAGATACCGGCCAGCCTTAGCTCGCATGCCAGCAGAAGTCCGACGGGGCCCGCGCCCGCAATGACCACGTCGTAATCCATTGCATCTCCTTACGGAGGCAGTGCTCGCAAAGAGGTTAGCGAATTCGAGAGCTGTCGATGTTTATCACCAGCTCCGGATCGCTGACGACGCTTCAGCCTCCCTTGATCCGCGGACATCCGGTTAGGTAGAATTCATCCCTTTTTGCAGCAATCAGTCAATGGGGGGATGCCCCAATGCCAATCGGGCGTCTCGACATGCATTGTGCCGGGTTTGGTACGCGCTGACCGGCAATCCGGAAGTAATCGCCACGCTGTATCGCTTTGTGCCCAATCGCCAATTCGCTCATCGACGCGGCGTTATGGCCATATCACCGGCTTTCCGGAAGCTTCAACTCCGGAAACCCCTTGCGCACGACCTGAGCGATCAGGTGAAGTACGAAATTAGCGCAAAACATCTCCGGCTCCGTGTCATCTGCAGAATCAAAAGGTCTTGTGACCAGGCCCTTCGCTTCCCTCACTCCTCCCGCAGCGCCGCCATCGGATCCACCCGCATCGCCCGCCGCGCCGGAACATAGCATGCCAGCAGCGCGATCGCCGCCAGCACCGCCGACGCGCTCACGTACGTCACCGGATCCATCGCGCTCACCACGATCATGCTCCCCAAAATGTGCGCCGCCGCAAACGCGCCGCCCAGCCCCAGCGCCAACCCGATGCCCACGATCCACAACCCCTGCCGGTAAACGATCTTCAGGATGTCCCCCCTCTGCGCCCCCATCGCCATCCGCACCCCGATCTCCCCCGTCCGCCGGCTCACCACATACGACAGCACCCCGTACACGCCCACAATCGCCAGAATCAGCCCCAGCGTCCCCATCACTCCCGCCGCCGCCGCCGCGACCTCGAAGATCAGCAGCCCGTCCGGTGAATACAGCGCCTGGTGCAGCGTCTTCACCTCGAACACCGGCAGCTCCGGAGCCATCCCATGAATCGTCCGCTCCATCTCCGGAATCATGGCCGCGGGATCGCTCGCCGTCCGCACCTCCAGCACCTCCAGCGAGTCCTGCGCGTAGTGCTGCTGGAACGGCACGTAGAAATACGGCCCCGGCGCATCGCTCCCGTTCGTATAGTGCACATCTCCGGCCACGCCCACCACCTGCACCGGATGCTTCGCAGCGCTGCTCATCGTGAATGGCCGCCCGATCGGATCCTCATGCGGCCAGTACTTCTTCGCCATGGCCTCGCTCACAATGGCCACATACGCGCCCTTCTCATTGTCCGCGTCCGTAAAACTTCGCCCGCGCTCCAGCGGAACCTCAAGCGTCCTGAAGTAATCCGTCCCGATCGCGTTGTAACTGATGTTCTCCGGCATCTGTCCCGGCGGCAGCTGATACCCTGGCACCGTCACCGTGTCCGGCGCGCTGCTGAACATCCCCATCGGAATCGTCTCCCCCGTCGTCGCCGACTCCACCCCCGGCAGCGCCCGCACCCGCTGCAGCAGGGCCGAGAAAAAATCCCGCGCCTGCGCATCGCTGTAGCCAATCTCGCTGGGGTCCATCGACATCGTCAGCACGTTCGCCGGATTGAACCCCAGCTTCGCATGCGCGCTCCGCTCCAGGCTCCGCATAAACAGCCCCGCCACAATCAGCAGCATCAGCGCGCTGCCCACCTGCACCATCACCAGCGCATTGCGGAACCGGCTGCGCGCGCCCGCCACCCCGCGTCCGCCTTCGCGCAAAACCAGATTCAGATTGGCCCGCGCCAGCCGCATTGCCGGCACCATCCCCACCACCCCGCCCGCCAGCAGCGCCAGCGCTCCCGCAAAGGCGAACACATGCCAGTCCGCGCTGAAGTCGAAACGCACCGGCAGATCCGTCTGCAGATCCACCGAGCTCAGCAGCGAGCTCCCCCACAGCCCCAGCGCAATTCCCGCTGCGCCGCCCAGCACCGCCAGCAGCGTGCTCTCCGTCAGCATCTGCCTTATCAGCCGCGACCGCTGCGCCCCCAGCGCCGACCGGATCACCATCTCCCGCTCCCGCACGCTCGCCCGCACCAGCAGCAGGTTGGCCACGTTCACGCACGCCAGCAGCAGCACCAGCCCCGACAACCCCAGAAACAGCGCCGACACCTCATTCGCATCCGTCGAATCCAGGCCGCTCAGCCGCCCCGCGTACAGCGGAAACGTGCGCATCTCCGCTGCCTTCTCCGTGCGCGGATAATCCGATGCAATCCGCCGCGCCAGCACCGCCAGCGTCGCGTTCGCTTCCTGCTTCGTCACCCCTGCCCGCAGCCGCGCGTACACGCGCAGGTCCCGGTTGTCCTGCTGGTTGAACACCGCCGCCGGCGTGTTCTCGATCGTCAACGTCATCGCCAGCGGCACGTACGCCTGCACCGCCAGCACCGTGTCCAGCCCGTGATAGCTCCTCGGCGCCACCCCCACCACCGTCACCGGATGCCCATCGAGCGACACCTGCCGCCCCACAATATTCGCATCGCCCGCGAAGTGCTCCTTCCAGTATGCGTAGCTCAGCACGATCACCGGATCGGCGCCCGCCGTCGTTCCCTCCGACGGCCGGAAGAACCGCCCCAGCAGCGGCTGCACCCCCAGCACCTCGAAATAATTGCCCGTAACGTAATCGGTGAACACCCGCGCCGGCTTCTCGCCCTGCATGCTCAGCCCATCCAGGCTGAACTGATCGCCCATTACTCCCGAAAACGCATCCTTCGTCTGCTCGCGGATCTCCCGCATCTCCGCCACTGACAACATCGGCTGCCACGCGTTGTTCTGCTGCTCGAGCCCGACCTCGACCACCCGGCTCTGGTTGCGAATGTTCAGCGAGCTGAAGAACAGCCCGTTCACCACGCTGAAAATCGCCGTGTTGATCCCCAGCCCCAGCGCCAGCGTCAGAATTGCGATGGCCGCGAACCCCGGGCTGTGCAGCAATTGCCGGAACGCGTAGCGGATGTCCCGCCCCAGATTCTCAATCGAAACCAGACTGTTCATCTCCCAGATCTCCTCGCGGATCAGCGTCGGGTTTCCCAGCCGGAGATACGCCTGCCGCCGCGCCTCTTCCGGCGTCATCCCGCGTGCCCGGTTGTCGTCGATTTCGTGCGCCAGGTGCGCTTCCAGCTCCCGCGCGCGCTCCTCATCCCACGCGCGCCGCCGGAAAAATCTGCCCAGGCTCATCGCTCACTCCGCGGCCTCGCGCGCCTGTCCCAGCACCCGCCCGATCGCCTCCACCATCGTCTGCCAGCGATGCGTCTCCGCCCGCAGCCGCTTCCGCCCCGCCGCCGTCAGCTCGTAGAACCGCGCCTTCCGGTTGTTCTCGCTCGCGCCCCAGTACGACCG
>JASIAO010000090.1 GCA_030041955.1 Acidobacteriaceae bacterium
GCGGAAACCTGCGCCCACGGCAGCGTGGGCATGCGAGCGGTCATCAGGCCGCGCTGGATTTCCGCCGCGATGTTCAGCTCCTCGCGATAGCGGCGCTCGCGTTCCTCGGCGATGGCCAGTTGCGCGTTGTCGAGCAGGGCGGCGGCGTCGGTGGCGATGGTGCGCAGCAGATCGTTGTCGATCTGCGTCATGCTGCCGGCCTTCAACCTGCTGTCGAGATAGAGCAGGCCGAGCAGGTCGCCCTCGCCGGGCGCGACGCCGAGCCGGTGCTTGCGCAGCGGGATGCAGATGACGGCGCGGATGCTGTGCGCGACGATCGACGCGGAGCGCGCCTGGGGGTTGGCGCTGAGGGTGTCGGTGACGATGTATTCGCTGGATGTGCTCACCGCCTGGTGGATGGCTCCATGGGAAAGGGTGCCGTCGTCGACGAGCGCGGCGCCGCGGCAGTCTCGGCCCAGGGCCAGTTCCATTTCGCCGCTTTCGTTGCGGAGAAAGACGTAGCCTCGTTCCACGTGGGTGAGTTGCAGAGTGGTTTCGAGCAGCGCGGTAAGAATCTGATCCACGGCGCCATAGGTTTTGAGCTTGCGCGCGGATTCGAAAAACCAGCGCAGCTTCTCAAGGCCGCTTCCGGAGCCCATTTCGGGGATCTGGCTGATGATGTCGCGGATGGTCGAACCGATGTCGGCGCCGGGCGCGGCCAGGCGCAGCGTGGGGCCGTCGAGCGCGCCGAACTGCACCTTGTCCTCCGCACCGATGCGCTGGCGCGGGGTGGCCAGCTTGCCGTTCACAAAGGTGCCGTGACGGCTGCCGCGGTCCACGATATAGCAGTTGCCGTCCTCGATCAGGACTTCGGCGTGTTGCCGAGACACCCATGGGTGGCTCAGCACCAGATCGTTCTCCGGCAGGCGGCCCACCGTAAACGGGGAATGAGTGATGGCGCCGGTTCTGCGGCTGGCGCCGTCGACAAGCACCCAGGAAACCTGAGCAGGGATGGTGGACATTTGGCAGCGATTATAGGACAGGGACCGGCGTTTAGGGTTTAGCGATCAGGGTTTACGGTTTAGAAAACAGGGAAATCCTGCGACGTCGAGCGGCTACCGGGTGAGGAGCACACGGCGGAGCAGCAGAAGGCAGAGGAGCGGAAGCACCAGAGCCAGCGCAGGCCAGAGCACGTTGGGATTGACGGCGATGTGCAGGAAGGGAGCAATGACCGAGGAGTCGCGGGAAGATGCCGGGGTGGGTGCGGCGACTGCCTGGCGGAGGAACGAAATGAACGCCCTGGCGGCAATGGCGAGCATGGTGGACAGCACGACGGCGGCGGCGATCATTCCGGGCAGAGCGCGCTTCCAGGGGAACGGGATGGGCGCGGGCGCGGCTGCCTCGTGGTGCACCGCGGACATCACCGCATCCGCGAAGCCCGAAGAGGGCAGGATACGCTCGTGGTCGGAGCCGAGCGCGGCATCAAGCTCAGGATCGGTCAGGGCCGGATTGGGTTTGCTGTTGGTCATCTCGCCTCCCTGGGATGCGCCGCGGAGAGTTTCGCGCCGTTGGCCGGGGCGCGCTGCTGGGAAAATTTGCTGCGCAGCAGATCGCGTCCACGAAAGAGACGCGCCTTGACTGTGCCCTCGGGCACGCCCAGCGTGCGCGCGGCAGAGGGCACGTCCTGATCGTGAAAGTAGAAGAGGATCACCGCGTCGCGGTATTTCGGGGGCAGCGCGAGCACCGCGCGGCGGATGGATTCCTGCTGCCGGTCGGCATGGAGCGCAATGGCCGGATCGCGATCCTCGGCCGGCTCGGCAATTTCGTCGAGCGAGAGCATGGTGGCAGGGATGCGGTGCAGCTCAGTGCGGTAGAGATTGGCGGCGAGGGCAAAGAGCCACGTTGAAAATGCAGCGTCGCCGCGCCACTGGGCAAGATTGCGGAAGGCGCGCAGAAAGGCTTCCTGGGCCATCTCCTCGGCGCGCCCGCGGTCGCGGCAAAAGCGCCATGCCAGATTGACGAGGGGCGTTTGCCAGCGCCGCACCAGACCCTCGAACGCCGCGGTCTCTCCGGCCAGCACACGCAAGACCAGCGCGCGGTCCTCGTCGGGGGTGGCAGGGATGTTCACAGGCAAATTCCTGTTGCAGCGTCTTTCATCGAATGGCCATTGGCTCCGGGGAGCTGCGCGAGCCCCGCTTCGACGGCGGGTCTCGTCCAATCCCACAGACGCATTCGAGTTTCATGAAACACGCTGTCCGGTACGACTTGCCCTTATGGTGCGCGGTTTCACTTTTTCTGTCGAGGGCGCAGCGAAAGAAATTTGCAACCGGACTGCACCCGCTCTGGTCGTACCGGGTGAAGCGATGGAGAGCGGATCCATCGGAGCCATGGAGGGCGTGATGCCAACTGAGGGTTTGGAAGCGATGTCGATGTTCGGATTTCTTGCGGTGGGAGCGATCGCGCTCTTTACCATGATTGCAGTTTCCTCGTGGGCCGATGCGCGGCGCCGGGAGCGCGAGAGCTACTACCGGAACGACATGCTGAAGAAGCTTGCCGAGGCTCAGGGCGCGGGTGCGGAGTCGGCGCTGCAACTGCTTCGCGAGGAAGCGCGGCTGGAGGCGATCAGGAAACGGCAGGATATGCGGATCGCCGGCCTCGTGACGCTGGCGGTTGGCA
>JASIAO010000091.1 GCA_030041955.1 Acidobacteriaceae bacterium
AACAAACCTCGCTACCGGCGGGGCTTTTCCATTCGCAGGATTCGAGCGCCCACGTCCGCTTGCATTCGACAGAAGTGGGAGAGCACGAACGCAATCGCTGCTCTAACCCCCACCCCTGGACCTCCAACCCCTGTTTTCAGTCACTTCCGGGGGGATGAGGGGGATGTTTTTGAACTTTTCGCCGGCCTGCTCGCCCAGGAGGTCGATCGCTGGTCACAGACTACCGATCACCCGCTGTGATCCCGGGTGCCCCACTTCCGCCTGCATTCGACAGAGGTGGGAGAGCACGAGCGCAATCGCTGCTCTGACCCCACCCCTAAACCTGCAACCCCTGTTTTCAGCAACTTCCGGGGGGATGAGGGGGACGTTTTTCGGAAAAAGGAAACGCCATCTACCCCTGGGTCGCTCATCAGGCCCTCGCTTGTCTTTGAGACTGTCCTGGGTGCCCCATCCTTGTCGCGCGGCGCCGTTCCGCCCGACAGGGTGGGCCGCGTCCCGATTGCTGACCGCCCACCCCTAACCGCCTCACCCCTGACCGTCTCATCCCTGCTTCGGTTATCACTCGGGTCCCCCTCCCCCGAAAGTGGAATGGGATAAGCGAATTAGCCTGCTATAGTCCGCCTTAGAACTCTCCCTGAGTTTCAGAGCCTGTCTGGGGATGTGATACCCATGCTTCGGATTTCGAGCAAATTTGCCTCATCCTCGTTTGTCGCGCGCACCGTGTCGGCGGCACTGGGCCTGTTCCTTCTCTCGTCCCTGACCTTGCCGACGGGTTGCGGGGCGTTCGGGCTGACGTACTCGCTCACCGGCCTCACAATCGAACCCGCGTACGGAGACACCTGCGTTTATCCGGGGGCAACCGCCCAGTACCACGCCTACGGCACCTATACCGAGGGCGGGCATGCTTCCGAAACGAAAGATCTCACCGACACTGTCGCGTGGTCCGTGACATTTCCAACCTTCGCCTCAATCAACTCTTCGGGGCTGCTTACAGCCGGCACCTCCGCCCTCGGAACCTCGAATGTCGTGGCGACGACGGAGGGAGAATTTGGCCTGCTCCACGCAACCTCCAACATTCAGATCGCAAGCCCCTGTGGATCGACGTCGTCGATGGTGCCGGCCCTCAATGTTGTCCCAGCCGTTTCGACTTTGAAGACTGTCGGCGACATCGAGCGTCCGCTGGTGATTGCCACGAGAACCGCGGAGCCCCGCGCCACTGACGTAACCGCCCGGGTCACCTGGGCTTCCGACAATCCCGCTGTTGCCACAGTCGACTCCACCGGACGAATCGCCGCCGTCGGCCCAGGCAAGGCCACCATCACCGCCACGCAGAAGCTATCTGACGGGTCCACCATCACCGCCACGCAAGCTGTCGCAGTGCAGGGCGGATCGCAGAACCAGTAGGGCAGTGAAGCACTCTTCGTTCTGACAACAAGAGCCTCGCCGCGCGGCGAGGCTTTTTCATTGTCCTTTCGGTTCCTGCTAATGGAAACTGACCGTCTCCACGGCAATCTGCGTTGCACCCTTGGGTGCCGGCGTAAAGGTGATCGGCACCCGGTACTCGTGCCCGTCGCAAGCACGGATCCGCCAGATCTCGCGCCACGCATGGCTCCCATCCGGCGCCGGACCATCCACGGTTGTGTCCAGAACCTCCATAGGGCACACGTTGTCGCCCGGCTCGCCCTGCGGATGCTGGCTGTAATACGCCGTCAGCATGTCCCTGAGCCGCAGCACCGTCTGCCGTTGCAGTTCAAAGTCGGCCGCCGACTTGCCCGGCATCATCCAGGCTCCGAAGAACGTCCCGTTCTCCAGCCGTCCGTAGAGGTTCCAGATCCTCGGCTGCCCGCACGCCGTTCCCGTCAGCGTCTCTTTCCATACGCCGGCCTCCGGCACGCTTCGCTCGTTGAATGTCACCGGCGTCAACAGCGTGATCCTGGGATCGCCATCGACGCGGATATCCGCGCACCGCGTCTCCAGTGACGCCTCATACGCCAGCAACAGCCGGTGATCGGCTTCGCGCTGATGCCGGTTGGTCACCAGATAGCGCTCGAACCGCTGCGTCAGTTGTCCCTGATCCAGGGCCCGCGCCGCCAATGGCAGCAAGGAGGCCAGCCCCAGCACGAACATCGCGCGCGCACGCATCACAGTTTCTGGGATGCGGCCCCGCGCCACGAAGGATGACCGCTCAGTGGCAAACTTCCCGCGCCCCGCAGCACCGGCAGCCAGCCGCAGGAACTCAGTCCAGCGCCTGCACCATGCCGCGACCCAGCAGCAGCTCGGCCTTGTCAATGAAGGCGCGATCCGCGCCCACAGTCAAACCCTCCGGCTCCATCACCACGCAATATTCGCCGCGCTGCTCCACGTACAGCATCACGCGCGCCGGGCCCGGCGCCGACACCACCAGATCCCGCAACTCCTCCAGCGTCGTCTCGCTCACCCGATCCAGCGGAATTCTGATGCGCACGTTCATCGGCAGCCGCACCTTGACGTCTTCCAGCGCCTGGATCGCCGACACCGCCAACTTCGGAGCCGCTTCTTCTTCGGCCCGCGGTTGCCCGCGCACCAGTACCGGCACTTCCATCCGCAGTTGCTGCGCCAGCCGTTCGTAATCCTTCGGAAAGCAGATCAGATCGATCTTTCCCGACGCGTCTTCCAACCCCGCCTGAGCATACAGCTCGCCCGACCGCTTCGACTTTGCGACCTTCAGCCCGACAATCACGCCGGCAATTGCAATCTCGTTCTCGGGAGCCTGCCCGCGCCGCCCATTCGAGGGAGCCGGCTTCATCTCCAGCGCCGCGGCCACATCCACAACCCCCGGCAGATTGCGCAGTTTCTCGGCGTACTTGTCCAGCGGATGTCCGGATACGAAGAATCCCAGCACTTCCTTCTCGAGTTGCAGCCGCTGGCTCTCTTCCATGTCCGGCACGTTCGGCAGATCGTCCGCCTTGGCGCTCTGCGCGTGCGTGTCGAAGATCCCGAACAGCCCGCTCTGCCCCGCGGCATGATCGCGCTGCGCCTTCTGCGCCCGCTCCATCGTCTTGTCCACCGCGGCCAGCAGTTGCGCGCGCCGCCCAAACGTATCCAGCGCGCCCGCCTTAATCAGCGACTCCAGCA
>JASIAO010000092.1 GCA_030041955.1 Acidobacteriaceae bacterium
GTGCTCATCGGCGAGCCCGGCGTCGGCAAGACGGCCATCGTCGAAGGCCTCGCGCAGCGCATCTCCGACGGCGATGTGCCCAGCTTCCTCTCCGACAAGCGTGTCCTCGCCCTCGATCTGTCGCTCATCGTCGCCGGCACCAAATACCGCGGCCAGTTCGAAGAGCGCCTGAAAACCATCATGAAAGAGCTGATGGAGAATCAGAACTCCATCATCTTTATCGACGAACTGCACACCCTGGTCGGCGCAGGCTCCGCAGAGGGATCGCTCGACGCGGCTAACATCCTCAAGCCCGCGCTCTCCCGCGGCGAGATTCAGTGCATCGGCGCTACCACTCCCGCCGAATACCGCAAATCCATCGAGAAGGATCGCTCCCTCGAACGGCGCTTCCAGGCCGTGAAAGTTCCGCCGCCGAACGAAGAGGACGCGGTCAAAATAATCATGGGCATCAAGGACCGCTACGAGAAATTTCACGCGGTCAGCTACACCGACGAGGCCATCAGCTTTGCCGTCGCCCACTCCAACCGCTACATCTCCGATCGCTTTCTGCCCGACAAGGCCATCGACCTCATCGACGAAGCCGGCGCTCGCGTGAAGCTGCGCCAGACGTCGCTTCCCGAAGAGATCACCGAGGTCCAGAAGCGAATCAAGTTCATCGTCCACCGCATGGAGAACGCCATCGCGAACCACGAGTTCGAGAAGGCGCGCTTCTACTCCGACGAAGAACGCAAGGAGCGCGACAACCTCCGCGCGCTGCGCGACAAGTACCACCTCGACGACTCCAGCGCCGGCATCGTCGGCCGCGAGGACATCGAGGACGTCGTCAGCCGCTGGACCGGCGTCCCCATCACGTCCATCAAGGAAGAGGAGACGCAGAAGCTCCTGCGCGTCGAAGAGGAGCTGCACAAGCGCGTCATCTCCCAGGACAAATCCATCTCCGCGCTGGCCCGCGCCATTCGCCGCTCGCGTGCCGGACTCAAGTCGCCGCACCGCCCCATCGGCTCATTCCTGTTCCTCGGCCCCACCGGCGTCGGCAAGACCGAAATGGCCCGCACGCTCGCGCAATTCCTCTTCGGCAGCGAGAAGGCGCTCATCCGCTTCGACATGTCGGAGTTCATGGAGAAGCACTCGGTCTCCAAGCTCATTGGTTCGCCTCCGGGCTACGTCGGCTACGAGGAGGGCGGTCAGCTCACCGAGCGCGTGAAGCGCTCGCCATACTCCGTCGTGCTGCTCGACGAAATCGAAAAGGCGCACGCCGATGTCTTCAACATCCTGCTGCAGGTCTTTGAGGACGGCCAGCTCACCGACGGCCTCGGCAACACGGTCGACTTCAAGAACACGATCATCATCATGACCTCCAACATCGGCGCTCGCCATCTCCAGCGCAAGCAGGGGCTGGGCTTCCAGAGCGACCGCGAAGACCTGGTAATGGAGAAGATCGAGGACCTCGTCAAGAACGAGGTGAAGCGCACCTTCAACCCCGAGTTCCTCAACCGTATCGACGAGATCATCCTCTTCCAGTCGCTGACGGATGCCGATCTGATCCAGATTCTCGAACTGCTCGTCCAGCAGCTCAACGCGAACCTGGCGCAGAAGGCCATCACCATCTCCGTCACCGAAGACGCCAAGAAGTGGATCCTCGACAAAACGCTGGTCGACCGCAGCTACGGCGCTCGTCCGCTGCGCCGCGCTCTCCAGCGGTACGTGGAAGATCCGCTTTCCGAGGCCCTCATTGCCGGCGGCATCAACGAACGCCCCGCGTTCCTTGAGGTCTATCTCGAAAACAATCAGCTCTTTTACCGCCCGATCGCCAAGGAAGGCGCGGAGAAGACAGAAGGCGTCCTGTTGGTCAGCTAACAGCGAACGCCATTCAAGAGCAAAGGCCCTGTTCTTCAGAACAGGGCCTCCTTGTTTGTGCCAACACCTTACGCCCTACACGCTATACGCTGCATCAGTGCGGCTGCGCAGATCCCTGCGGCGGAGTTCCGGCTGGCTTCGTCGCGGACCCTGGCGGAGTGTTGTTCGGGGGCGCTCCGGGCCGGCCCATCTGCGGCGCTCCCGGCCGCATGCCCGGACGCATCGGCGGCCCTGCCGGCGGTGTGTCGCTCACGCTCACCACTTCGATGTCAAAAATCAGTTCTGCCTTAGCAGGAATCACCGGCGGCCGTCCGTTCTCCCCGTAAGCCAGCTCCCACGGAATGAACAGACGGCGCTTGCCGCCTACGCGCATCCCTTCAAAGCCCGTGTCCCATCCAGGAATCACGCGATGCTCGCCATACTCGAACGTGAATGGCTGTTTGTTCGGATGATCTTCCGACGAGTCGAACTTTTGCCCGTCAGACGCCAGATACCCCGTGTACTTCACGGTGACGAACTTGTGCGGCATCACGCGATCGCCCGTTCCCTCCTGCACATCGACGTAATCCAGCGAAAACGTCAGCGGGCTCCCCCCCAGCGATTCGCGCACCTCTTCGCCGACCATCGGCGAAACGTAGTCGAGCCTCGCATCCGGCAAATGCGTTACCGTGTACAGCGGCTTCACACAGGGAGTGCCCAGCGGCAATGCGGGGATCTTTGCGGGCAGCACGGGCGCGGGCGTCACGCATCCGCCTCCCGCACGCGTTGCGCTGCGTTCATGCATGGTGCGTACGGTTGAGGACGAAGTCGTCTGCGCAACCAGCGGCAGGCACGCCGCAGCAGCGCCAAGGAACACCAGGCGAGTCATGGAAAGCTTCATATCGGTCCTCAGTGTATGACACGGCACGCCCGCGATGAGGTCCTTTCTTCGCGGAAAAACCTCCGCACCGGCTCGATCAGGATTTCTCTTGCCTCAGCGCCCGCGCTCTACTAAGCTGGCGCGAAGCCCACCACTTCATCGCCCGAGGTGCTTCATGAATCCGCAAATCGACCCACAGGCCATGCACGCCGCTATGGCCATGCTGGCCTTCATGCCCATCATTTTTCTCATCGTGATGGTCATCGTGATCATTCCTTACTGGATGATCTGGAAGAAGGCCGGCTTCTCACCCTGGCTCAGCCTGCTGATGTTCGTCCCGCTGGTGAACCTGGTGATGCTCTACGTGCTGGCCTTTGCCGAGTGGAAGGTGGTTCCCGTCGGCCAGGCGCCTTCACCCTCGGGTTATCCGCAGTACCCACGCGTCTAAGGGGCGCAAGCCTCAAGGCGCGGCGCCCGGCGCGAAGATTGCATTGACGCAGGCAAGAGAAAAGCCTCGCCAGCAGCGGCGAGGCCTTCTCAACATTGCACCTGGCTCCGTTCTCAGTGCACCGGATTCTCGAGCGCGGTCGTCTCAATTTCCGCCGCCCGCTTGTGCAGCTGATGGTGCAGGCAGTACAGCGCCAGCTCGAGCCGGTCGGAGACGCCCAGCTTGTCGTAGATCTTCCGCAGATAGTTCTTTACCACCTGCTCGGTCGTCCCCAGCTGATAGGCAATCTCCTTGTTGCGCTTGCCCTGCGTGATGCCCGCAATAATCAGCATCTCTTTCTGGTTCAGCCGCGGCTGATTGCGCGGATTCACCAGCGAGCTCGCCTGCGAGCGGTACGCCTCGATCACCCAGTTTACCGACTGATTATCGATCCAGGTTTCGCCCGCCGCGATCTTGCGCACGCACTTGATCAGCAGATCCGGAGAAATAGACCGGGGAATGATGCCGCGCACGCCGCGCCGGTAAAGGTCCACGGTGTGCGACTCGTCGTTCGCTGCCGACTGCACGATGATCTTCAGCTGCGGTGCGTGGCGCACAATCGCCGGCACGGCATTCGCCGTGCCCGTAATCATCGCCCCTTCCAGCAGCAGCACGTCTGCGGGCGTTCGCTGCACCACCTCCTGCAGAACCTGCAGCGAGTCGGCTTCTGCGACCACCGTAATCCCGCAATCGGGAGAAAACACCTTACGCATGCCAACGCGATAAATCGCCTGGGAATCAGCGAGAATTACCCGAACCTCTGCCGGCGCTCCTGCCGGAGCCGCACCGTTGCTCTGTCCGTTTGTCTGACTCATAACTTTTGCTGCCACCGCTCACCTATTGGAATCGGTACTCGTCGATCACCGCGGCCGCGCATGGCGATCCGCCTTTCCAGAAGCTTCTAACGATCCTGCCCCAACAGTGCACGGCTGCTGTGTGCGAGAAATCGAGCGTACCTGCGGGAATCTCAACTAAAAACTCCACCTCTTGCCCCGGCGGCAGCGTTTCCGTTAACCGGAACAGCACGCCGCTTGCGGAAAAGTCCTCAGTCACTGCTTTGAACTGCAGTCCATTTGCCAGCAGCGTCACCGGTAAGCGAACCGGATACCGGACAGCGCCGCGCGCACGCCAATCTTTGCCCGATCGTGAAGCCTCGCACACTGCGAATTCCATAGGTTGTTCTCCCGCGACGTCTCCCCTACAGTACCCGCATTTGATCAGCTGAACTAATTACCAAAGTTTACACGTGCGATTCAATTTGTAAAGCATCGAGACGCGGTGCGCAATGGCCCGAATGGGGCACACCAGAAAGGCGTCAAACCGCGTTGCCCGCTCGGGGCTCGGCTCGTCAACCGCTTGAATAGCGGTTACTTAGCGAAAAAAGAAAGCTGCTGACGCGCCCACCCACCGCTGGTTTCGGTTGTGATCAACCCCCATCATCTGCCCCCGGCCGAGCCGTACAAGAGCAGTCATAGGCATTAAGTGTCCGTGATCGGGCCAAACATAGAGAATTCGCACCTCCGCCTGGGTCGGCCCCGCAGGGGTTTCGATGACCGGCTCGAACGAAATCCGCTCCTGAAGAAGGTATTCGCCCCGCTTTTCCACAGGGATAGCAGATATTTGCTCGTCGCTCGGCGAAAAAACGATTCCCTGCCCGGCAAAAGAGTACAGCGGCTTCAGAATCCAGCGGTCGCGATCCGCCGGCAGGCGGTCGCGGCCCTCCCCTCGCATCCAGGCGTCAAGAAACACCGCAGAGGGTACTGCGGGGTGCCGTAACGACGGTAATGAAAATTTGCTGACGTGAAAGTACCAATTCGGATGACCGGCCCACTCCACCTCGAAGGACTCGCGGTAGTCGAAGCGCAGATGGACCTGCTTGCGGACGAGTTCGTCGGCAATGGCGCGGTTGTAAATGCGCCGGATCGGGATGAGCCGTTTGCCGTTGCGATAGCACAGGCGAGGCCGTTTGCCGGGACGGTCCTCCGGCTCCAGCTCCGCGATGTCGACAATGCGAATGCCGAGGCGGTCGGCGGTGATGTGAAAGTCCGGCAGCGTCTTCTGCGTCGCCGGATCGACATCCGCGAGCACCACGGTTTCAGGATCGTGGCCGGCGACGATCACGTGATCGAGGAGCTTCCAGTAAGCAGCATCGTCGGAAGGACCGAGAAGAAACTTCAGATTCGAATCCAGCGAGAAGGCGCTCTGCCAAGCCTCGCTCAGCGCCCACTGAAAGCCAAAGACTGATGGGAAAGCCTGTATCTCCACCAGACGCTGAGCCAGTCGACCGTCGGCGTCGCGCGCCAGACCAAAATCCGCGGTGAGAAAGTGCGGATGCGGCGTTTCATCCGCGGCGCGCCACGCTTCCGGAATCGCGGCGAGAGAGCGCTTCATGTACTCCCGATTCTCGAGGAGCTGATGCGTCAGCGCGGCTCCGGTCTGCGCCATCTCGTCGAGCAGCGGCTTCGGGAAAAAGCACGGCGTTTCCGCAACCGGGAACGAAACGTGCGTGCGCGACACCGCATCGAGGCCGTGCAGCATGGTGCGATAGGCCTCGGGACGGAACCGGCGATTGAAGTCCTGGCGCAGCTCGGAAATCACACGCTGAGAGTAGCGCGGTTCGAGTACGAGCGGCAATTGGGGAGACCCGCGGGGATTGCGGGCCGGGGTTAGGCAGACTTCTTCGTGGCGACGGCCTTGACGCGAGCGTTCAGGCGGCTCTTGTAGCGCGAAGCGGTGTTCGAGTGGATGACACCCTTCTGCACGCCCTTGTCGATGACGGAAACGGTGGCGCGGTACTGCTCGTTGGCAGCCTTCGCGTCGCCCTGCTGGATGGCCTCGCGCAGCGCGCGCAGGCTGGAGCGGAAACGGGTGCGGTTGGCGCGGTTCACCGCGGTCTTCTTTTCGGTCTGACGGGCGCGCTTGAGCGCCGAAACATGGTTCGCCATGAAGGGTACTGGATCTCTCTTTCAGAGTGGATGGGCAGCAGAGACACACAGCCTCGCATCTGCCGCAAAGAACCAGTTTACGGGCTTAACGGGGCGCGGTCAACCATTTCCGCCCTCTTCGCCGGTGGTCCGCAGAGGCTGTTTACAATTCAATCAGATGACTTCTTCTTCTGTTTCCAACGCACAGGACCGCGCGCGGCGCATCAGGCTGATCATCTTCGACGTCGACGGAGTGCTAACCGACGGCGGCATCTGGCTCTTCCCTGCTGCCGCGCCGAGTAGCGGGCCCACCGGCGAGCCTGCTCGCTGGTGGAACCATGAGACCGGCGAACAAGCGGCGCAGACGGAGAGCAAGGGCGACCATGCCAACTCCTCGCAGAGC
>JASIAO010000093.1 GCA_030041955.1 Acidobacteriaceae bacterium
TCCTTTGTGGCCTGCCGATAGATGGGAATCTCAGGGTCCGCGTCCTTCCAGAGAGCAAGAAAATTCTTGTAGGCGGCCAGTGCGCGGACACGTGCAGCATCCGCCACGGCGCCCGTCGAGGTGCGAGACTCGAGGGCATACGCACGGGCCAGGCCCAGATGCGCCAGGGCCCCCGTCCAGCAGTTCCACACAATTCCTGGATGGTCGAGAATTGTCTCAAAGTCCGCGGCGGCCTGTGCCCCCTGGCCGGAAGCCAGGTACGCCTGACCGCGAATGTAGATCGGGTAAAGGCAGGAGATGTTCGTGGCCCAGGCGACCTGCGCGTATTCCATCGGCGGTTGCAGATTCTGCAGGTCGGCGATGGCGGAAGCGGGATCTCTGTGATCCTCCGCGGCCTGCGCCTGAATAGCCGGCTGCCAGAGCGACTGCATCTGGGTGTCGGAAGGAAAGCGCCTGTGCAGGTCCCGCGCCAGCGACTGAGCCGCCGCCGCATCTCCGGACATGTCGTCAGCCAGTGCGGCCTCCACGCCGACGCCCTCGCCGGCGACGGTGAGCTTCAGGCTGGCGGCCGCATCCTGGCGCGCCTCCGCCGCGTTGCCAAAAGCCGCCTCGCGCAGTGCGGCCTCCCCCCACCAGAGAGAGGCGCTCTCGCGGCTGTCGGCCGCGACCGCAGATTCCACTGCCTGACGCGTGAGGCCCCGCGCCTCTTCGAGATGACCCGCATAGGCCGCGGTATCCGCGGCCAGAACCAGCCGGAAGTGCGTAACCGCGGGATTCGCTGTGAACCATCCCTGCTGCTCCGCCATCGCTGCGGGAGCCGACTGCAGGAAGCCGAGGATGTACAGCTGCATGTGAAGACTGGGATCGTCCAGCTTTCGCGCCCGCGCCTGATCGATCACGCGCCGCGCCTGATCATATTGCTGCAGAGCCAAAAAGTAATTGCCCAGATTCCCGTAGATTGATACATCGCCAGGAGCTATCTGTTCCGCCTGGCGTTCCAGCTGGACTGCCTTGTCATATTGTCCCTGGGCGGCGTACACACCCGACAAATCATTCATCGCCCAGTAATCCCGCGGATACAGGCCGACCGCCTGATTCCAGGCGGCCGACGCCTGATCCAGGTCGCCGGTAACGCTCCAGTAGTACTGCGCGCTGATCAGCAGGTTCTCGCGCTCGCTGGTGTGATCCCGTAACGAAAAGGCTTTAGTGAAATATTCCGCGGCGCGCGCCGTCTCCCCCATGTTGTAGTAACTGGTGCCGATGGTTTCATAGCCCATGGCAAAGTCGGAATCGAGTTCGACTGAGCGGTCGAAATACCCGAGCGCCACCTGCGGACCTTCCTGTTGCTCGGCCTTCTGACCCAAACTGTAGGTCTGCAATGCTTCCAGCGAAGATGTGGTGGCCTGGGCCAACGGAACATCCAGCTGCTGCACAGTGCTGATGGATTCACCCAGCTCGCCGCGGAGCTTAGCCGCTGCCTTGCCGACCGCGTTGAGCACCTGCTCCTTGCCGGAGGCCGTCACCTGCTGCTGGGCCAGCGTGCCGCCGGTTACGCAGTTTACTGCCTTCAGACCGATTACATATTCGTTGCCGAGACTGGCGATGCTGCCGTCGATGTACGCCTTGCTGCCGGCCCGTTCGCAGACTTCCTGAGCCACGTCGGGCGTGAGCCTCGTATCCGCCGGGCGAGTCATCAGCCGCAGCGTATCCGCCACCTGAGCATCGGACAGCACGTTCAGGAAGGGGGACTCATCGAGGGCAACAGTGAGCGCAGTTCGGAGCGTATTGTCGAAGACCGGATCACCGGTTGTGTTGGCAAAGTCGGAGACCAACACCGTGTCCTTGTCCGTCAGGGGATGGCTTTGCCGCGAGCGATACCAGAGGGCCGCAGCTCCTAGCGCAGCCGGCACAATGGCAACCGTCAGGGCGCCGGCGATCAGGTGCCGCCTCCGCCTGTCGGCGGCAAGCTTCGGCTCCTGCGCCGCTACGGAGGCAACAAAAGTGACGCGCCCGCTCTCGCTGTCGCGCTTCAGCCGCTGGAGGTCGGCCCGCATTTCGGAGGCGGACTGGCAGCGCAGGTTGCGGTCCTTCTCCAGAGCTTTAAGGATCAGCGCCTCAAGTCCCCGGGGGATGGCCGGGTTGAGTTGCGAGGGCGGCGCCGGCTCCTCATGGAGAATCGACCCGCAGATCGCGCCCGCACTCGAGCCATCGAAAGCCATTCGGCCCGTGGCCATCTCATAAAGCACCAGCCCAAACGAGAACAGATCGGTGCGCGCATCCAGTTCCTGCGCCCGCACCTGTTCGGGAGACATATAGGCGACCGTGCCCATCATGGCCCCGGGACTGGTGAGATGCTCGGCGTCCGACTCTATGGTGACCGAATCCGATCCCGCGCCCCCGGCCGCAGCGCCCACCGGCACTTTGGCAAGTCCGAAATCGAGCACCTTCGCATGTCCGCGCCGGGTAACAAAGATGTTGGCCGGTTTAATGTCGCGGTGGACAATGCCCTGGCTGTGTGCGGCATCGAGGGCGTCGGCGATCTCGATGCCCAGGCTCACCACCGTGTCCGCATCCAGCGGCTGCTGCGCGATGTGGTGTTTGAGGGTCGTGCCCTCCAGAAACTCCATCGCCATGAAGGCGCGGCCGCCTTCTTCCCCGATGTCGTAAATCGTGCAGATATTCGGGTGACTCAGCGCCGACGCCGCCCGCGCTTCGCGGCGAAAACGCATCAGCGCCAGCGGATCGCCGGCAACCGCGTCAGGAAGAAACTTGAGCGCTACATACCGGCCCAGGCGCGTATCCTCGGCCTTATAAACGACCCCCATGCCGCCGCCGCCGACTTTTTCGACGATGCGATAGTGCGAGATAACCGTGTCCTTCATTTTGAAGGGGCGGCACCATCATGACAGGTGGCGCGGGATTCGTGCTGATCTTACGGGCGTGCGGGAAGCAGAGTCAACGGCGAGGTAGCCGCGAACGCTCCGCGGCCGCCCGAAATGCGTTTCCCGCGCCCGAGTCCTGGCACCGACGTCTTCCCTCCGCGCGATTCCGGTACGCTGCTGCGTCCTTTTTATCCTTGCCCCTGCCTCTGCGATGCACTACATTGGCGGCTATGGCAAAGAAGAAAGCTGCACCCGCGAAGAAGGCCGCCCGCAAGGGCATCGCCATGGAGGTCGATCTCGGATCGGTTACGGCGAACGCAACCCAGCTTAGCCGCCTTAAAGCGGCGCTCAAAAACGAGGTGCTCACCTGGGTCGCTTCCGATGCACCCAGCGAAGCCCTGCCAACGGTGGTGTGCGATATATTCTGCCGCCCCCCAAAACCTCGCCCCTGATACGCTGCGCCGACGAGCCAGGGTCTCCTGATTCCGGGGTGTCAGAACGCCTGCGATGGATATCTGCCTCATCAGCGCGCCGACGGTAACGGATTTTGGTGAAGATGCGAAGACTCCGCGCGTCCGCGAGGGCGCGCTGCATCCGCCGTTGGGAGTCCTCACACTCGCCGCTATCGTTCGCAACCAGTCGCTGACCCCAGCGATTCTCGACCTGAACCAGCTTTACTACGAATACCTGAACGACTCCGGCGCACGCGCCTCCAGCGACTTCTGCACCCATGCAGCATCGCAGGTGCCTTCGGCAGCCCGCGTGATTGGGCTGAGCACGATTTGCAGTTCCTACCCCCTGACCATTCGGCTGGCAGAGCGCCTCAAACGTGCATGGCCGGACAAGATCGTCGTGCTTGGCGGTCCACAGGCTTCTGTAGTGGACGTGCCCACTCTGGATGCATTTCCTTTCATCGATCTGGTCGTTCGCGGCGAAGCGGAGGATACGCTGCCGAAGGTGCTGCGCTCGGGTTGGAGTCCGGAGTCGCTGGCGCTGATCCCAGGCATTACCTTCCGCAACGGCTCGACTGTGGTTCGCAATGCCGAAGCGCCGGTCGTGACAGATCTTGATGCCGTGCCCTTCCCGGCCTTCGACCTCATGCCGGATATGGACAAACTTCCCTATATCGCCCTCGAACTCGGCCGGGGCTGTCCATTCGCCTGCACTTTCTGTTCTACCAATGATTTTTTCCGCCGGAGGTTCCGGCTCAAATCGCCTGAGCTCATCCTGGCTCAGATGAGACGGGCGAAGGCCGAGTATCGCGCCACGGCCTTCGACCTCGTACATGACATGTTCACCGTCGACCGCAAACGGGTGGTCGCGTTCTGCGAGACCATGATCGATTCCGGCGAGCATTTCCAATGGAGTTGCAGCGCGCGCACTGACTGCATCGACGATGAACTGATCCAACTGATGCATCGAGCCGGATGCCGGGGGATTTTCTTTGGCGTGGAGACCGGGTCCCCCCGCATGCAGCGGCTCATCCATAAGAACCTTGACCTGGAGGAGTCTGCTGCGCGCATCCGCCGCACTACGGCTGCGGGAATCGGCACCACGGTTTCGCTGATAACGGGCTTTCCCGAGGAAACCGAGCAGGATGTGGATCAGACTGTCGGCTTCCTGATGGACGCGGCCCGGAACGAATTAGCCGATCCGCAACTGCACATACTCGCGCCCCTCGCGGGCACGCCGATGTACAGACAGTTTCGCGGCAGTCTTCTGTTTGACCGAGTGTACTCCGACATATCTGCACAGGGATGGAGGCAGGAGGCGTGCGACAAGGATTTGATCGCTTCTTTCCCCGATATCTTCCCCAACTTTTATGCCGTGCCGACGCCGGCGCTGGATCGCGCGTGGCTGGGGCGCCTGCGTCTGTTTGTGCTGCGCGCGGTGGAGCGTTTCCGCTGGGTGGCGATTGCGCTGCATCAGTCCGCAGGAGGCATCAGAGCGGTATTTGAATCCTGGGATCGGGCCACGACAACGCGACTGATGAACGGCGAAAATTTGGAGCGCTATTACGCCGGTCCCGATTTCAAAACGGATTTCACGCAGTTTGTGCGAACCGCATATATGCGGGGCGGCGACTCGGATGCGCCGCTCGACGCCTTGCTGCGTCTGAGCGAGAACTTTTCCGGGCAGGGCCCGGAGTTTCCCTTTGCTGGCCGAGGGAAAGCTCGCGGACGAAGTGCTAAAAAGCCGCCCTGCCTGATTGTTCCTTTCCCGGACCCTGGTGTGAAGGTCTTCGAGTTCGATATCGATTTGCACGCCGTGTTTGAGTCGCTCCGCCGCGGAAATGGACTTCCGGGCAATCACGCGCGCAGGCCCGTCACCATTGCGATGCGTTCGGGACTGCCAACTACCACCGAGATCGTGCAGCTAACCCCATTTTCCGCATCGTTTCTCAGGCTTTGCGACGGCCGCACCCTTGACCAGGTGATCGCGAACGTACAGATCGATGGAGAACTCGAGAATATCGGCCGGGAATACGTTGGCTTGTATACCTTTCACGAGCTGTGCCGACAACGCCTGCTGAGCTGGTGCTAACCCGCACGGGTCGGATCAGGCAGATCCGGCCGTCCCAGAAGGTGTGGATTGGGGAACAGCATGCGTTATTGACCGGCCCCCGTGTTCCTCCACTGATTCGCACGGTCCGCTATCGTCCCACCAGAATGAAAGAGCCCCAATAATAAGGCAAATCACGGTGATATCTCGTGCGCACGATCTCTCGCTCGTCTCGTTGTGCCTGGCGTAGCGCCTGATGTTTCTCCATTCCGTCAACTAGCCAGTGCTGATAGAAGCGCTCCAGAAGTTCCTGCGTTTCCGCCGCGGGTACCTCCCAAAGGGTCATCATTACCGATTCTGCGCCTGCCTCCTGAAATGCGCGGCGCAGTCCGAATACGCCCTCCCCATCCAACACCTTGCCCCGTCCGGTTTCACACGCGCTCAGTATCACCAGTTCCGTGCCATGGAGATTGAGCATGCTGGCTTGGTAAGCGGTCAGAATTCCGTCGGACAGATCGAGGGGCCAGTTGTCGCCGTTCAGCGTGTGCTGCGCGCCCGTGAAGTACAACCTCGAGCGGAGCATCGGATCGCTCATCAGCGTCGAAGCGAGGCTGTTCTCCCCCCCATCTGCCACTGTGGGATCGGCCAGAAAATCTCCATGGGTCGCAATGTGCAGTAGCCGAGGGCCGCGGATGTTCTCCAGAGCCTCCACCATTGCCTTGTTCTGGAAATATGACTCAACGGCGAACCCATGGTCCGTCAGCATCGGAGCCACTCGGCTCTGTAGTCCCACCTCCAGCGCGTGCACTTGCGGTAACTCCGCGCATGTTCCGAGATTTAGCTTCCGCATTCCTATGGTAGGAACAGGCCCCGCGCCGGATGCAGCCTCCGGAATCTTCAGCTCTCCGATCGTCTGGCGGTAATTTGCTTCCGACAGCCGAAAATCCGGATTGGCAAAGAGTACGGCCGGCGCACTGGCGGCCGTACGGACCGCAGGCTCACCTTCCACCAGATCAGCGGTCCGGTTCACGAGCCTCACATCTAATTTCTCCTGCAACATCTGTCCATCCGGAGCAGGAATCAAACCCACCGCTACCTGATTCAGTGCGCCATCCGTGGCCAGGTAAACCCTGTTCGCCCGGCCCAGGGCAGGCTCAAGAGGTTTCCAGATTCGGTTGTATAAATCGTGCACATCCACGGTCGGCGCCGCAACCCCGGTCGTCGTTGCGGAAGTCCCTGTTTCGCCCCTGGTACACGAGGCGTCGAGCAATGTCCCTGCGGCCTCGGCCGGCGGCGCAATCTGCGGATAGTACTCTGCCCTGAGTGCATCCTCCAGCTGTCCGGCATCTCCCAGGTCGATCAGCTCGGGCGGAGCGGTACCCCCTTTCAGCACCAGAGCGGCATAGCGATGATGGCTCGTCCACCGCAACGCATCGTGGACGTGAAACCGCACCACTTCGACCGCGACTTCGTTCGGCTTCAATGCCCGCTGTACGTCGTGCCATGTTATCTGCCTGTTTCCAGGCAGCGTCGACGAGCGCACGAGCTGTTCTTCCAGTCCATTGGTTTTCTGCTGCAGCTGATCAAGCTGGCTTTTCCAGACGGGCACAGCAGCGGCTGCGGCTGGTGGCGAAGCAGCCAGTGCGGCGTAACGGTTTCTGTCAACCAGGATTTGATCGAGCAGCATCACGCTGGCCATGTCGCCGCTGGCGCGCAGTCGTGCGCGTTGTGCGGCGATGCTGTCTGCGACCATACCCTTGTCCCACAGCAGCAAATCGTACACATCGCCCGCCACCGAACGATGCTGCGGATATCTTTCCAGGCAGAAACTCAGATATTCCCCGAAAAACGCCCGCTCGCTTTTCAGAAAAGCCAGCCGGTCCTTCTCGCTCATGTAGGTGAAGCTGTACTGAAACTGGTGGTGAAGCACTTGCTCGGCTCCCGCAAAGTAGCGTGCGGCCTCGTCCGGTTTGCCCCATGCGCGGTACAGGCCCGCAAGATCCAGCTCCGTGCTGCCAACCAGCGGGGCAGAGGTTCCCATCTGCAGCATCTGCGATGCGAGCGATTTCTGATACATCGCCGCTGCTGGGCTGAACTGTTCCTGCTCCTGCAGCGACCATCCCAGCCCACTCAAAGCCGCGGCGTTCAATTCGCCCTGTCCCGCGCCAGTATGTTTCTCGATTCTGATGGCGTCCTGCAGCATCTCCTCCGCTTCCGTGTACTTCTGCTGACGAATCAGGGCCCCCGCAAGGGCCACTGATGTTCCCACAACTGCGGGGCTGTTTACCCCTAATTGTTGGGTCAGCACTGTGCGCGCGTCAGTCAGAAGGGGTACGGCTTTGCTGTCATCATCGTAGGAATCAGCCAGAAATTCCGAAATCATCGCTGCATAGAAGCCATTTCCCTGGTTGTGTTGGCGCGCGTACACCAACTGGTCCTGAAATATCGTTTGTGCTTCGGCTGAACGGCCCTGAACATTGTAGATTTCCCCAAGCAGCACCTTGAAGTAGGGCAGGTTAGCATCTCCGCCGGGCACCGACTGGCTGGTCCTGATGGCCGACTGAGTAGCATCCTCGGCCTCCCGGAATTTGCCTTCGCTCAAATACACAAGCGCCAGGCCTGCGTATCCCAGAGCAAGTTGCGGAACCGGCAGGTTGGCCGTACCGATCTCAATCGAGCGCTGCAGCACGATCTCGGCCTGCTCGAGTTGGCCCTGCATCCCGTAGATGGTGGCGAGAAGGTTCAGCACTCGCTGCAAAAGAATGCTCCGGGCGCCAAACGCCCGTTCCTGAATTTTCAGCACCTGCTGGCAGCGATCCTCTGCTTCCTGAAGATTGCCCTGGAATACATTCACATCCGCGAGCCCCAGCGTTATCCCGGTAGCCTCAGGACGATCAGCCATTCCAGCCTTCTGTGCGATCTCCCAGGATTTCTGATAAGCCTCGGAGGCCGCGGGTATGTCCCCCATCATTTCGTCCAGCAAACCTTCCGTCGCGAGCGCCGGGGCTATAGCACCCTCCTCATCACTAAAAGCTTGCCGGATCAAGTCCTCAGCTGTTGCGAGGGTCCTGCGCGCCGAGGAGAAATCTCCGCGCATTCCCTGGACTTGGGTCAGCGCGATCAGCGCGCCCGCATCCAGAGGAGGCGGCAGCCCCAGTTTCTGTCGCAGCTGAATGGTTTGCCGGGCCAGAGTCTCGGCGTCCTTCAAGTCGCCGCTCATTATCGTCTGCTGGACCTTGGCGAGGCTGGCCTGCCATTCCACGAAATCTGCATCGGCGTTCTGCGCGGAAACCGGATTGCCACTGCTGCCTGCCGCCTGTTGCGCGGAACTCGGCGGGCAATTCATCGCACAGATGCACAACGCGACGACCAGGCTCCTGATCATGAAGCTTTGCATGGCCGTATTCTCGCGATTCTTCTAATTCAACAGGGTGAAGGAGTTCAGAAATGAATTGGCGGCGTCCTCACCGGCTCCGGTGGGGTGCACGGCTCCTACCAGGTAGAGCCGGCCGTTGGCTATATACATGTTCACCGTCCCCACAGTGCCATTCTGAGGATTCTCAACCGAGAGCGACCGACCAGGATAGCTCCCATTTAGCCGGATGGACCGTTCATTGACCAGATGCAATCCCTGGCTTACGAACCCGTCGCGAGCGAAGTCCAGTTCCGCCTCTGCCCCGGACCTTTCAACCGCATCCTTGTATTGGACAAAATAAGCCACCCCGTCCTTCACTCCAACGAATGCGGTCCAGGGAGCTCCGGGGGTTCCGGAATCCGCTGTTGACTTGTCCATATCCGCCGGAACCACAACAGAGAAATTGCCCTGGTTGTCCGAGAACGTGTGCGATTGAGCGATCAATCCAGATACTGTGCCCAGCATGATTGTTGCGGCAACCATCAGAGAACGGAACGTCATAACGTCTCCTTCACGTGTGGAATGGATGATGCCCGTTATGTATTCACCGCCCTGGCTGCCGATTTTCCACCACAGCTGTCCGGAGCCTCAGAAATCGCCTCGCAGTGAACGGTAAGGTAGCTGATATCGTTCAGCGCCGGCGTGTTATATGCGGCTTCGAAAACGTCCGCGGGTTTGGTATCTTGCGGCACAATATAACCTCCCTGCGCCAGCGTCATCTTGTCCATCACGTCCCCGAAAGCCTTATATTGAGCCTGCGGGACCACTACGTAATGCGCCCCTTTGATAAGGGGAACTCCATCGGCAAACATAGGATCCTGATACGCCTTCTGCGACGCAGCCACGTTCAGCAGGCCTGGCGTGAACATCCAGAAGGTTGATCGGGCTGCGGCAAGCGCCGGATTTGTAACCGGCAACAATCCACCCATCATCGAGTTCAGGCCTTGCCAGCTTTGCTTTGCCACAGTTCCAAGGCTCAGCACCGGCATAAAGCTGCCGGCTGCGAATCGCGAGGCTTCGAGCATGGCGGTCAGGACCTTGTGCCATGGCGCATCCCTCTTCTGCAGGAAGAAAGTCCAGTTGAGATATCCCCCGCCTCCCGGCAGCGTAAAGGCCTCTTCGCCGCCTATGGCCACGCCATTCAAGCTGCTCGGCTGAAGTTTGGCACCTCCATTTGCAGTCAGTCCGGAGATCGCCGTCGAAGCCCTGTCCCCCGGCTGGTCCGCATTCAGCATGCCCGATTGCAGCAGGTCCACGCGGAGCGTGCCGCTCTGGCTGGCGTCAATCTCATGGCCGTCTTTTTCCGACGGCTTGAACGCCAGCACGCGCAGCTTCACATTTGGTCGCTCGAATGATTCCAGCTCTGTCGGTTGTATGGGTGGCGACATCGGGACACGAAAGCCGTCCTTCACTGTGTGAACGAAGAACCGCGGTGTCCGTTCATCCCCGGGGTGACTGATCCCAAGCGTAGCCGTCGGCGGGCTCTGGAATAACCTGGTCCAGAAGTCGACCGCCTCCGAATCGAAAGTGCCGGCGCCCCCGGGTTCCGGCGCATGTTCCACTTGTGCCTGCAGACGGTCCGTACCTGAACTCAGCGCGACAGCCGGACCAGCCGCCGCAAGAAATCGCAGGAAATCTCGGCGATCCGGCGACATCCGGAGTACCTCCAGGGTAAGAGTTGGTGGACTTGGCAACCTAAATACACGCTTCTACACATGATTGCAAGCGGATTCGCCAGGGAGGGTTGAACTATCCTCCGGGAGCGGCTCATGAAACTGATACTTGCCGGACCCGAGCGAATGGATCGCTTCATGGAACTGGCTTCTTCGAGGATTCAGGACGGGAATAGACCTGCCAAACGGATGGTTGTAAGCCGGGAGCCAAGGGGAACGATCCGCTCTTCGCCCGCTCACCGGGAAGCTGTCATATAAATAAAGGGCGGGCTGAGGCGGAAATCAGCGGTCTCGGATGATTCGGCCGGAATCGAGGTGCACGGCGAAAGGTTTCCAGCCGCCGGGCGGGTCCCATTCGCCCTCACCGTGGATTACGCCGTTCTCAACCGAGCGGACGACCACTCCATCGAGACCAACACCGTGAGCAACCCAGAGCACCCTCCCATCATGCGTTAGCCGCAGGAGAGATTCTCCGGAGGCAACCAGCAAGTAGTCGGAGCCCGGATAAAATCCCGAGAAATATCCAGCGAAGCCGGAGAGGAAGATTTCAGAAGAGGTGATCGGTTGCAGCGGATCGATGATGTACACGGTTTCTCCGTATCCTACGAAGATCCGTCTGTTCCAAACAATCGCTTCCTGAAATGCCAGGCATTCCGGCCGGGAGCGATAGATATCAACCCGCAGGAGCGGCTGCGCGTCGTCGCTGATGGCGACGTAGAGATCGGCGGTTTGACGAGGGTGCGCACGCAAGCCGCCGAGCAGGAGCGGGTCCATATCGCTCCATGGTGAGGCGATCGAGGTGAAAAGCTCCGCGGACAACATGGCCTTGGCGTTCAGGGGGATTGTAGCGCGGGGAGGCCGATGAGCGGGTCACGGGCATGTCTGGAGACCATTGATTGGATACGAAACGCCGAGACCCTGAGCAATGTGATTTGGACAAGGCAGGTCCGGGTAATCCGCCAACCGCGGTCTATCTGCACCGCGTCAGCAAATCGCAGATGGCAGCGCAGGCGAAGTACCTTGAGGCACTCAGGATCACTTCGGCGGCTGTTTGACCGAACTTTGAGTTGGACCTTGGGTTGGAAGAGCGAGCGGTGAGAATTGCGCGGCCGCTAAGTTGTCGGTGGATTTGGTGGACCTGGTCGGGATCGAACCGACGACCTCTTCCATGCCATGGAAGCGCGCTCCCAGCTGCGCCACAGGCCCACAAAGACTATCTTATTTTCATGGACCGGCTTCGATTCGTCAATCGTCCGGAAATCCCGCTTCCCGCCAACCCGCCCGCGCCTCTTTCGTCTCATCCCTGGCAACTGCGCGCCGGTCGCTGGCATCGTGCCACCTATATGCCCTTCCGCTTCGGATCGACCCTCCTGCTGCTCGCAGCCGTCGCAGCGCCCGCCGCCGCTTCCGCTCAGACTGCAGCTCCCTCCCCCACTGGCACGCTGCGCGCTGCCCTCGCCCAGGTCGGTCAGGCCGTCAGCGCCGTGCAGACTCGC
>JASIAO010000094.1 GCA_030041955.1 Acidobacteriaceae bacterium
GCCCACCCCCGCCAGCACCACCGTCTCGCGCATCGCCAGCCGCAGCAGGTCTCCGCGCCCCGCGCCCATCGCCGCGGCCACTGCCAGTTGCTGTCGTTGCCCCGCGGCGCGCGCCAGCAGCAGATTCGCAATGTTCACGCAACCAACCAGCAACAATCCCGCCACCGCCGCCAGCAGCAGCGTCATCGGCCGCCGGCTGCCGCCTACCAGGTTCTCCTGCCACGGCGTCAGTTCCGCCGACAGCGTCGACTTCTCATCCGCGGGCAGGCTCGCAGCAATCGCGTGCTGCTCCGCATTCAGCTCCGCATTCGCCGCTGCAACTGAAACTTCAGGCTTCAGCCGCGCCAGCCCGAAGTAATTCAGATCCCCCATCGTCTCTTCCAGCAGATCCTTCGAAAACGCCAGCGGGATCACCACCCCCAGCGGCCTTCCCCGGCGCTCATCCGGACTGGGCATGGTCTCCGTCTCCGGCATGTGGAACGATTCCGGCATCACCCCCACCACTGTGTACGGATATCCATTGAGCGTGATCGTGCGCCCCACAACGTCGCGGTCTCCGCCGAACTGCTCGCGCCACAGGTTCCACGTCAGCACCGCCACGCGCTCGTGCCCAGGCTGCGCTTCCGCCGCAGTAAACGCGCGGCCCAAATGCGGCTGCACCTCCAGCACCTGGAAAATCCCCGGCGTCGCCTCCAGCACACCCACCTGCTGCGGACGTCCTTCCCCACCCAGCGGCAGCGAATACTGTTCCATCGCCGCCATCGCCGCAAAGCTCCTGCTGTGCTCCTCCCAGAACGTGAAGTGATTCGCGCTCACCGGCAGTTCCGGATAAAGATTGCTCCACTCCGCCACCTTCTCGTTGATTGTCACCAGCCGATCCGCGTGCGCAAACGGCAGCGGCCGCAGCATTGCCTCATACACCAATGTGAAGAGCGCCGTCGTCGCGCCAATCCCCAGTGCCAGCGTCGCAATCGCCGTCAGCGCAAACCCCGGCGACTTCCGCAACTGCCTCCACGCCACCTTCAGATCACCGACCATCCCCGCTCCCCGCTGCACGCTGTACCCTGTACGCTGACTTCACTCCTCCCGCAGCGCCTGCATCGGATCCACCGACGTCGCGCGCCGCGCCGGCACCGCGGACGCCAGCAGCACCATTACCGCGGTGAGCACCACCGCCCACACCATCGTCACCGGATCCGCCGTGCTCACGTCATAAAGCTGGCTCCGGAAAAAATGCGCCAGCCCCACCGTCGCCGGCAGCGCCGCCAGCGTACCGATCGCAGCGATCCACATCATCTCCCGCAGCACCAGCCCCACCAGCGAGAAGCGCGGCGCGCCCAGTGCCAGCCGCACTCCAATCTCCCGCGTCCTGCTCTGCGTCGCGTAGGCCAGCACGCCATACAGGCCAACTGCGGCCAGCACCGCCGCCAGCGCCGCAAACCCCGCCGCCAGCATCGCCAGCGCGCGCTCGTCTGCTGCGCTGATGTCCACCTGCGCCTCCATCGTGCGCAGCCCGTCCACCACCAGCGTCGGATCGATATCGTGGATCGCCCGCTGGATCGCTCCCTCCGCGGCCGGCGGCGGCTGCACCGTCCGCACGTACACCTGCACGCCCACAGGACGCGGCAGCTGCAGATACGGCTGATACACGCCCGGCCCCATGTCCGTCCGCAGATCGCTGTGCTTCACGTCGCCCACCACGCCCACAATCGTCGTGTCCGCCTTGGGCTTGTCCCCGTTCATGCCAATCAGCCGTCCCAGCGCACCCCGCGCCGAGCCGTAGAATCGTTTCGCGAACGCCAGATTCACAATCGCCACATCCGGCGTACCCGCTGCATCCTGCAGCGTGAAATCGCGCCCCGCCAGCAGCGGCTGGCGCAGAGTGGCGAAATAATCCGGCGTCACCCACTCCGATTCAAAACTGTCCGGCTCGCTCTCGCTGAACTTGTGCCCCTGAACGATGAACCCCTCGAACTCCGAATCCCCCGCCAGCTCCGGATCGGTCGTCGCCGCCACGCTCTCGACGCCCGGAATTCGCCGCAGCGTATCCAGCCCCGCCGTCACCATCTGCACCGTCCGCGCGCCGTCGTAGCCGGAGAGGGTCGGATCCAGATTGAACGTCGCCAGATGCCGGATGTCGAAGCCCACCGGTTGATCGCGCAGATGATCCAGTGTCCGAACAAACAGCCCCGCGCCGCCCAGCAGCAGCACGCTCAGCGCAATCTGCACGCCCACCGCCGCCTTGCGGAAGCGCTGTGTCGACTTCGATGCCGTCCCCGTGCTCTGCCGCAGCGCCCCCGCAAGGTCCGGCCGGGCAAAGTGCACTGCCGGCGCAATCGAGAAGAGAATGCTCACCACCAGCGCCAGCACCAGCGCAAACAGCAGCACGTGGGTGTCCACGTTCGCCGAATACGGCAGCTCGTCGCCCGGATTCGCATGCGTCATCAGCCGCACCAGCAGTTGCGCCAGCACCGGCGACAGTGCCACTCCGCCCGCCGCGCCCATCGCTCCCAGCAGGCCACCCTCCAGCAGCAGTTGCCGCACGATTCGGCTGCTCCGCGCCCCCAGCGCATACCGCATCGTCATCTCCCGCACCCGCGCCGACGACCGCAGCAGCAGCAGCGTCGCCACATTCAGCGCGCACATAGCCATCAGCAGCCCCGCCATGCTCAGCAGGATGATCAGCGGCGTCCTCAGGTCCTCGCGTCCCGGCGAAAAGCCCCTCGAATCGTCAAGCACCCGGATCGTCGCCTTCTGCACGTAGCGCTCGCGAAAGCTCGCCGTCGTCGTCGTGTACAGCGTCAGCTCCTGCGCGCGCAGCGCATGCCATAACTGATCGATCCCCGCCTGCGCCTGCGTGATCGTCACCCCAGGCTTCAGCCGCGCCACGATCGTCAGCCAAATGGACCGGGCATTGTCCAGCCTGTGTCCCGGAACGGTCCACGGATTCGCGATTTCCACCATCGTCACCGGCACGAACACATCCGGCCGGTAGCCGCCGATCGCCGTGTGAAAATTCTCCGGCGCGACCCCCACAATCGTGAACGGATGCCCGTTGATCAGCAGATCCTGCCCCACCACCGACCGGTCCGCCGCCATCTGCGTCCGCCAGTAGTCGTAGCTCAGCACCGCCACCGGATTC
This sequence comes from Acidobacteriaceae bacterium, assembly GCA_030041955.1. Lineage (GTDB taxonomy): Bacteria > Acidobacteriota > Terriglobia > Terriglobales > Acidobacteriaceae > Palsa-343. The sequence continues at coordinate 3,143 of JASIAO010000094.1, forward strand.
GCGTTCTTCGCCGTCTCGTCCGCCGGGGTAAACAGCCGTCCCACCGCCGGCTTCAGCCCCAGCACCTGAAAATAGTTCCCGCTCACCAGCTCGCCGTCATCATCGGCCGCCTGATTGTGCCACGACACCCCGAAGCCCGTGCGCACGGCCGCCAGCATGCCGCTAAAGACTTTGTTCTGGTCGCGCAGCTCCACGTACATCGGGTACGAGTAGTAGTTCCCGATGTCGCCGCCGAAGTCGCTCATCGACCCCGAGAAGCTTCCGTGCCAGTCCATCCGCACCAGTTGCTGCGGATCGGCCACCGGCAGCATCCGCAGCAGCACCTGGTCGAACATCGTGAAGATCGCCGTCGTCGCGCCAATCCCCAGCGCCAGCGTCAGGACCGTCGTGATCGCAAATCCCGGCGACTTCCGCAGTTGCCTCCACGCGTACTTCAGGTCTCCCAGCATC
>JASIAO010000095.1 GCA_030041955.1 Acidobacteriaceae bacterium
CGCGTGAAACCAGGCGCGATGAGCTTCGTGCGCTTCTCAACCGACGACTACAAGGGCAAGATCCGCGGGTACGTCGGGGAGGGCGAGTTCACGAACGATCCGCTGGAGACTTTCGGCGGCGCGGGTGTGGCGAAGATTCCCGAGCTGCAAAGGCTGCTGCACCGGATCTGCGAGGAAGGCTTCGAGCACCACGTGGCGGCGAACTTCTCACAGGTGGCCAGCCCGGTGCACGAGGCGGCGACGCGGTATCTGGGTTGGGAGATGTATTGGCACGAACGATAGCGTACAGCGTACAGCGTACAGCGTACAGCGTACAGGGAGCGGCGAGAGCTGCTCCCTTTTAGCGTGCAGGGGGGCGGTGGTACCCCCACCACAAGTGTGGCGAAAATGTGGCAATTGAAAAGGCGGGAGTTGCGCGGGGCGACGCGCAGCGGCAACGCTGCGCCTGCGGCGCGTGGCGCAGGGCAGGCTCAAAGGTGTGTCCTGGAGCCTTGTCCAACGACGCCTAAAAGGAGAACTTCATCGCGGCCTGCAGGATGCGCGGCGGCGCGGCGCTGACGGCATTCCCAAATGTCGTGCTGCCGATGTTGCCATCGACGGCGGTGGGACCGTTGAACTGGGTGTGATTGAAGACGTTGAAGCCTTCGATGCGCAGCAGCAGAGCCTTCGTATCCGAAAGGGACACTTTCTTTGCCAGCGCCATGTCATAGTTGTCCGCGCCCGGGCCATAGAAGAACCGCCGCTTCGCCGTGCCCGGCGTGCCGAGCGCGTTCATGCTGAAGTCCGCAGTGTCGAAGTAGTTGTTCCCGCTGCTGCGGGGATTGCGGTGCAGACGCAGCGGCCTGCCGTCGTAGTCGGGCTCGTCGATGCCGCTGTTGTTGACGCCGTTGGGATTACTGCCGATCAGCGAATTGTCTCCGTTGTCGATGAGGGTTACGGGAAAGCCGCTGGCAAACCGCGTGATGCCGGAGAGCGACCAGCCGCGGCTCAGGCCATTCGCATGAAAATACCGGTCGAAGGGGAGCTGGTATTCGTAGCTGAAAACAAAATTCTGTCTCACGTCGAACGAGGACAGGGCGTAGCTCCATGCAGGATCGAATGGATTGACCTCTTCGCCGACATTCGAGGAATTGTCCAGGGATTTGCTCCATGTCCAGGAGCCGAAGAACTCGAGACGCCCGCTGCGGTGGCGCGCGCTTACCTCCAGCGCGTTGTAGTTGGCATAGCCGGTGTTCGACTGCAGCGCGTTGCTCCCGAAATTCGCCCCCAGCGGACCCCGCGTGCCGTTCACCACGCCGCCGGAGACGGGGTAGTAGACGGTGTTTTCGCCGTAGGGCCCGCAGGTGAGGGTTCCTGATTGCACTTCATTCGACTGGCTGAGGCTGAGGCAGAGCGCGGGATTGCCGGGATTGGCCTCTGCCAACACGCGCTGCCGGTGACTGGCATCGCCCACGTAATTTGCGCTCAGCACAGTGTGCGGCCCGGCCTGGCGCTCGATCGACAGCATCCACTCCTCGGTATACGGGGTCCGGTTGTGAATGTCGTAACCGGGAATGCCGCTGATCGGCTCGTATGCGTTCCAGTCGATGTTGGCGTCGGGGTGATGGGGTGATGAGCCGAGGGGCGCGAATTGGTAGGGGAACGGTTGTCCGTAATTTTCGCCGTTGGCTGCGGAGACAAAGGGAGTGGCAAAGAGCGGCGGCGCGGGACTGGTGTAGGTGGTGCCGTAGGGAGCGTTCGCCGCCAGCACGCTGATGGAGAGCGCGTCGATCGCGGTGTAGAAGGTGCCGAAGCTGGCGCGGATGCTGGTGGCTCCCGGGCCGCCGAGCAGTTTGCCGGCGAGGCTGCCGGAGGCCGCTTGCGGCGACCACGCCAGGCCCAGGCGCGGGGAGAAATCGAGATTGCTGACCGGGGCCAGGGTTTTCGCCACGCCCGGATCGCCGGGATAGAGAATGCCGACCGGCGCGCCGGGGAAAACCACCGACTGCTCGCCCGGAACGAAGGTCGAAATCTGGTTGTACTTCTCCGACCAGGGGGCGACGCGATCCCAGCGCACGCCGTAGTTGAGAGTGAGCCCGCGGCGCGCCTGCCAGCTATCCTGCGCGAAGAGGCCGATGTATTTGTTGCGCGCATAAAACGGATTGAGCTGGCTCTGGTTGTACTGGCTGGGCACGCCGACCAGGAAATCCGCAAAATCGTCGCCGGTCTCGGTTCCGGAGAAGACGAAGTTGCCGTTGAACTGCGCGATGGCGTGTGCATTGACCTCGTCGTCGTGGAACTCCGCGCCGAATTTGAGCGTGTGGCTGCCCGCCACTTTCAGGAAAACGTCGCTGGTTTGCGCCGTATTGTTGGTTTGGATGAGCTGATTGGCCGCGGCTCCGATGGAGTATGCATTGAAATTGATGTTTTCGACGCTTTGTCCGTTCGGATCCAGAGCCACGATGCTGTCGGTCCCGTTGGGGTTCACAAAACCCTGGGAGGCGAGGCTCACATTCGTGCCGCCCACCGGCTGGCCAAGATTTGTGACATCGCGCATGAAGCTGGCATGGAATTCATTGACCGCCGTGGCGTTCAGCACTTTCGTCGCTCCCAATGACGCCAGTTGCGCGCGGCCGGTGGTGAGAGCGTCGAATCCGGGTACGCTGGCCCCGCTCTGCGCGACCGGATATGGATTGTCGAGGCTGTAGTTGTCGAGGAAGTAATAGCCGGTCAGCAAGCCGAGGCGGGTGTTGGCGTCCAGGCGCGCCGAGCCTTTGTCGTCGCTCAGAGTCTGGTCGTAGGCCGAGGTTGCGAAGGTGCCGGAAGGATTATTCGGAGCAGGAATGTATTGCAGCAGCCGTTGCGCCGGGACCGACCACGCGCTTTGCGGAATGACCGCGTTGGGAAAGACGCATTGGCTGGGCTGGGTGCATCCCGGCGTATAGTACGGCTCGCCAGCGGCTACGCTGTAGCCGAGCTTCTGCGTGAGCAGGCCGGCGAGGTACGGGCCGCTCACCGCTCCGGTCAACTCACTGGCCACGTCGGAAAAATTGCCCAGGCGATCCGCATCCGACGGCACGCTGATATCGCCGGTGTCGATGCCCTGGGTCTGCCGGGTTCCCTGATAGTCGGTGAAGAAGAAGATCCGGTCGCGCCGGATCGGCCCGCCCCACGTCCCGCCAAATTGGTTTTGAACAAATGCGCCCCGGGTGGGAGAAAAGTAGTTGCGCGCGTCCAGATCGGTGTTGCGCAGAAACTCGAACGCGCTCCCGTGGAAGGCGTTGCTGCCCGATTTTGTGATCACCGTGATCTGCCCGCCGCTGAACTCGCCGTATTCAGCGTCGAAATCGCTGGTGACCATGCGGAACTCATCAATCGCGTCGAGGTTGGGCACGATGGCGGTGCCCGCGTTCACGTCTTCCTCTGCGTCGGCTCCGTTCACGCTGTAGTAGTTCGCCGACTCCCGCTGTCCGTTGACCGAAATGGTGCCGGGATTGAGGACGCCGGAGGGATCGAGAATCGTCGCGCCCACGTCCTGCACCGTGCTGGAGGTAATGGTCGTCGCGGGAGCCACGCCCGGCTGCAGCGACAACAGATCGGTGTAGCTCCTGCCGTTCAGCGGAACGGCGGTCATCTCGCGACCGCTGATCACGTCACCGAGTTGCGTATTGCTGGTCTCGATGTGCAGGCTGCTGTCATTTACGGTTACGGTCTGACGGAGCGTCCCCGGCTTCAAAACCACGTTGAGATCCAGCGCCGCGTTGGTGTCCAGCACGATGTTCTGCCGCTGATAGCCGTCGAATCCAGCGGCCGCCACGTCGAGTTCGTAGTGTCCGACCGGCAGCGCCGGCAAGGTGAAGAACCCCGTGCCGTTGGTGGCGGCGTGATACGAGAGGCCGGTGTCGGTCTCGCGGACGGTTACGCTGGCTTTGGCGATGACGCTGCCCGAGGTGTCCCTGACTGTCCCGGAAATACTCCCGCCAGTGCTGGCCCAGGCGGATACTGCGAGCAGGGCGATTGCGAGGCAGGCCAGGCGCGCGCCCAATCGAACAGCGGTCTTCACGAGCAACTCCAAAGGAATCAATGGATTGAATATTGGCGGACGGGAAGCTCTGATGCTGGGGGCTGGCCTGCCGCCATATAGGACCATATCAGTCCTGGTTAAATATACGACAATTTGAGTCGTATATGTTTGTCGGTGATGAAAGTCACGGGAGGACGGCAGCGAGGAAGAGCGTTTATCAGGCAGGTGGGTCGTGCAGGAGCCGTGCGTACGCAGCGTCGCTCGCGCGTCGGGTGATGCTGGTCACCGCCAGGGGTGACCGGCGTCACGAGTGACTTTCGCCGATTGTGCTACAGCTAAGCTGGGAATTACAGAGGCAGTTCAGAGGCGTCCCATGAGACACGGAGGTCGCCTTCCAGGTTCGTTTTTGAGCGATCAGGACGAGTCGTCCAAGCCACTCCCCAAACAGACGGCACTCTCACTCTGGCCCGGTCCGCGGCCATGCTCAGTTTGCGATCAAGGTGGTTGGAGGGCGTATGGAGTGGATAACACTGCTTAAGGGGACCCCGGTTCCGACAATTCTTATTCTGGCCGGGATTTTTTTTCTGTTGCTTGCCGTGGCCGGGGGGATTGCCGGGAAAATCAACATTCTTCCGGGCAGGCAGAGCATTTCGCTTGCGATTGGGGTGACACTCCTGATCGTGGGAATCGTCATCTACCTGGTTCCGACCCCCGCGCCAACTTCCGCGTCAGCCCCCGCGCTGACTTCCGCGTCAGCCCCCGCGCCGGCTCCCACGTCATCTTCCACTTCGACTCCGACGCCGACTGCCGGGCCGGCAACAGGACAATCGGAAGGCGTTGCTGCTGGAGTTGTGCAGCCGAAGCCCGCGAAGGAGCACCTTGATTTGCTCAGCGCAGCTCGCGGCTGGCCGATGGTTGAAAAAGACGATTTCAGCGGATCCGAGACGATGAACTGGTGCCAGGGGCCGGACACGTTCGATCAGGGTACCTCTACACGTCGAATCAGCGATGGCGCATATCGATGGGAATTGAAACTCAACTCGTCCTGGGCTGTGAATTGCGCTCCGGTGGAAGGGGAATCCCTGAACGATTTCTATGTTGCCGTCGATGCGAAGCTGGTGAGTGGTCCGAGCGACCAGGTTCAATACGGGCTGCAGCTGCGCGTGGTTGGCGCCCCGGGCGATCAATACTACGTGCTCCTGATGACGGACAACCAATATTGGGAATTCGCCCGGTGGTTCCAGAAAGAATGGAAGAACTGGGGGTGGGTTCCCGAAAAAGGCATCCATCCCGGCGAATACAATCGCCTCGAAGTTGTGACCGAGGGGACACGGTTCCACTTCTACATTAACGGTGAGTCGGCGGGCTATATCGACGACGACGCGATTCCTCTGGGTCGTGTTGGCCTGATTGCCGGGAATTCGATTGCAGGCGAGGCGGTAGTGGATTTCGACAACTTCGAACTCCGGAAGAAGCCCGAGTAGATATTCAGCCTGTCAGCGGTGTGCGGCAGCAGGGAGGGGTCCTGGGCGCGGGTGGCCAGACAAGCCGCTCGTTGCGCACCCGGAGGCTGGAGCGGCGCGAGCTACGCCGGCAGGTGCCGCAGCATCCTGCGGGCCCTGCGGAACCAGGGGCGTTCGCGGCGTCTCAGATATCCGGGCATGGCGGGTGCTTTTTCCAAAACTTTGCGGGCCCAGTCGCGGGCTTCCGCGGTACGTCCTTCAGAGGCGAGTAAGTCGGCGAAGTTGAGATAGGTTTCGGATAGCGTGGACAGCTTCGTGGTTTCG
>JASIAO010000096.1 GCA_030041955.1 Acidobacteriaceae bacterium
GGAGCGCCGCATCACGATGACGCGCAACAACGAGAAGCAGGCGGACGTGATCGACGGCGCGATGATTTTGCCCAACGCGACCGGATCGGCGCCGGGGCAGTGGATCGACACGGTGGTGGGCGCACATCGCAAGCTGGCGATGCTGCTGCCCGGGCCTCCGCACGAGCTGAAGGCGATGTTCGAAGCACAGTGCCTGCCGCGCCTCAGCGAAATATTGCCCAGGCGCCACATGGCGATGCGGGTGCTGAAGGCAGCGATGATCGGCGAGTCGGCTGCGGACGCGAAGATTGCGCCGATTTACACGCAATATAAGGATGTGGAAACAACCATCCTGGCGCATTTGGGCGACATTGAGCTGCGCCTGAGCTGCACCAAGCCGGTGCCGGAGCTGGCGCAGGCGCGGGTGGACGAGCTGGCGGGGAAGATCGAAGAAGAGCTCGAGGACTTCATCTACTCCTCGCAGGGCGAGACGCTCGAGCAGATCGTTCTCTACTACCTGGAGATGCGCGGCGCGAGCCTTGCCGTGGCGGAAAGCTGCACCGGTGGGATGGTTGCAGAGCGGCTGACCAGCGTGAGCGGCAGCTCGCGATCGTTTGTGGGCGGCGCGGTCGTCTACAGCAACAGGCTCAAGACCGAGCTGGCCGGCGTCGATCCGGCGCTGATCGCAAAGCATGGCGCGGTGAGCAGGGAAGTGGCCATCGCGCTGGCCGAGGGTATCCGCGAGCGATGCGGCTCGACCATTGGGCTGGGCGTGACGGGCATTGCGGGCCCGAGCGGCGGCAGCGAAGAGAAGCCGGTGGGACTGGTGCATCTTGCGGTGAGCGACGCCGACGGAACCGACGCGGTGGAGAAGCGCTTCCCGAGCGATCGCAACGGAATCCGCTTCTATGCCAGCCAGCAGGCGCTGGATATGGTGCGCCGAAGGCTGATGTGAAGAAGGGAGGGATTAGGGTTTAGGGTTTAGAGAACCACGCTTACGCCGGCTTCTGGTGCTGCCCATTGCAACGCCGAGCGCAACACCGATCGCTATGCCAACAGCGACGTTGTGAAGCGCGACTCCGAGAGCAACGCCGATGGCAATTCCGATTCCCAGGTACCTCTTCATTCCATTTGCGCGACTGCCCAAACAATACATGCCCCGTGTGAAGGTCGCAATAGAGCCCCGTCTTTCCCTTCGTAAAATTCTCCTGCTCACCTTCTTGACGATCCTCTCGTCTTATGTGTTACAGTAGGTAACATTATGGCGCGTAACACTAGTACGAGTCACGATCCCGCTGAACTGGGCGAACTGGAGCGCGATGTTCTGAGCATTGTCTGGCGGACGGGCGAGGCCACCGCCGATCAGGTGCGGGAAGAGATGGAGCGGCCGCTGAAGGATTCGACCATCCGCACGGTGCTGCGGCGTCTCGAAGAAAAAGGCTATCTGGTCCACACGGTAGAGAACCGCACCTTTATTTACCGTCCGGCGGAGTCGCCGCAGCGCGTGGCGGGGCGCGCGGTGCAGCGCATTGTGGACTGGTTCTGCGCAGGCTCAGTGGAAGAGCTGCTGGTGGGGATGGTGGACTCGAAGGTGGTGAGCCGCGTGGAACTGGAGCGGCTGGCGCGACGCATTGCCGCGGCCAAAAAACAGGAAGGAGGCAAAGCATGACGGGCCTGATGATCGAAGCTGCGCTGCGGGGTCTAGTGTTCGCCGCGGCGGTGGGTACGGGGCTGGCCGCGCTGCGCGTAAGCAACGTGCCAGTGCGAAAAGCGGCGTGGACGCTGGTGCTGATTGCCTCGATGGCGATGCCGTTCCTGATGCGCGTGCCGCTGCTCTCGAAGATTCCGCGGGGGTGGTCGTGGGTGGTGCCGATCCGGATGCAGGCAACACCGGTGGTGAAAGCTGCAGCTCCAGCGCCGGTCGTGTCTCCAACAGAGGAGGTAGTTCCGCCAGTTGCGAATATGGCTGTTGCGGACGCGCCGAAGCATGCGCGGCAAGCGATTGCGATCGAGCCGCTGGATGTCGCTCCTGCACCCGTGGCGACGGCAAGTCCCGCGCTGGGCGGAGAGACACCGACTCCGATATCGGCTGTCACGCCGAAGAAGTTCGCGTGGCCGTCGTGGGAGCGGATGGCGATCTGGGCTTATTGGCTGGTCGGCGGAGCGCTATTGCTGCGCCTGCTCATCGGATTTGCGGCGGCGGTGCGGCTGTGGATGACGGCGAAGGAGGTTTCGCCGCTGATCGCGCCCGAGCCAGGCGTGCGGACCAGCCCGCGAATTGCGTCGCCAGTGACGATCGGGTCGGGCATTGTGCTGCCGGCCGATTATGAGCAGTGGGAGCGGCGCCGTCTGCGGATGGTGCTGGCGCATGAGCGGTCGCATGTGCGGCAACTGGATTTTTATGTGCAGCTCGCGGCGGGGATTTATACGGCGGTGTTCTGGTTCAGTCCGCTGGGTTGGTGTCTGCGGCGGCATCTGGCGGCGCTGGGCGAAACCATCAGCGACCGCGCCGGCGTGGAAGCGGCGAACAGCTCGTCTGATTACGCGCAGGTGGTGCTCGAATTTGCGGCGCTGCCGCATCGCGGTCTGCCGGGCGTGGCGATGGCGCGCTCCTGCAATTTGTCCCGTCGGATCGAATCGCTCTTGAACGAGCGGCTGTTCCACAGCGCGTTTGCCGAGGGAAGACGCCGCGCGGTGGCTTCGCTGCTGTTGATTCCTGTGGCGCTGTTTGCAGCGACGGCGCTGGTTCGCGTGCCGTCGGCAATGGCGCAATCGAATCCGCCGCAATCTAATCCGCCGAATCCGGCGAACGCACCGAATCCGCAGGCGGCTCCTGCGAATCCCGGGCCCAGCCAGAGCGGACCGGCGCAGGCTCCGCCGGCAGCCGCAGCTCCAACCACGGGGCAGGCATTTCCGGATCAGGGTCCGAATGCATCGAAGGTGCTTGGGCCTGCCCCCGCAGATCAACCGGCGCCCCAGGCCCCGCCGATGCCGCCTCCGCCACAAGGACAGGGCGTGACTCAGGTTCCTCCGGGAGCGGCGCAGACTCCTCCTCTTCCACCGCTCCCGCCTGCGCCGGACGTGGATGTCGACAGCGGCGGGGGAATGGGCATCGGTGAAGGGCAGAGCGGGTCGACGACCACAATCACGAACGGTAGCGCGACCCATTATCACTACCACATCGCTTCAAACGGAGACTCGTACGCGGTCGTGAGCGGTTCCGGAGCAAATGTCGATTTCTCCGGAGACTGGAGTCCCGCGCAGAAGGCACAGATCGATGCCGCGCGAAGAATGGCGCATGGGCCGTTCCTGTGGTTTACGCACGACGGGAAGTCGTACGTCGTGACGGATCCGGCGATCGTGGCCCGGTTGGACGCGATGTACGAGCCGATGAAAGAGCTGGGCGTTCAACAGCGGCTGCTGGGGCGGACGCAGAGAAATCTCGGGGAACAGCAGAGGGAGCTGTCCAAAGAGGAGACAGACGCGCTGAACCTCTCCGTGCAGACACAGGTCAATGCGGAGATGCAGAAGGCACTCGCGGACCTGGAGAAGGAACAGAGCCAGTGGAATGCGCAGACGATGGCCGCAATGCAGGCGGAGTTGAAGGCGGCGCAGGCCGAGCTGAGCCCGGAGAAGATGGCCGAGATCCAGAAGGAGGTCCAGGCCGCGGGCGCGGAGCTGACTCCGGAGAAGATGGCAGCGGTGCAGGCTGAGATGAAGGCGGTGCAGGCCCGACTGAGTCCCGAAGAGGTGGCCGAGATGCAGAAACAGATCAAGGCTGCCGCGGAGAAGTGGAGCGCTCAGAACCTGGCGCAAATGCAGGCTCGTCTGGCGGAGGTGCAGGCGCGGCTGGGTGAGATGCAGACGCGGCTGAGCGACCGGCAGGCCATTGTCGCCAGCAGAATGGGCGCGCTGGGCGCGGAGCAGGGAAGGCTCGGCGAGGAAGAGGGACGGCTGGGTGCAGCGCAGGCGCGCATGGCGGCGCGCATCCAGGCCGAGGTGCAGCGGATCATCCAGGAGTCGATCCGCAACGGCAAAGCGCAACCGGTGCAGTAGCAAATTGCGGAGCGCGCAAGCGCCCATGCCGGGCCCGCGACGCCTGCAGCGCAACTGATAGACTCGTAAGCGCATGCGCACGGGAATTTATTTGATAGCCGCGGTTACCGCGTATCTTTTCGGGTCGATTCCGTTCGGATATCTGCTGGTGCGGCTGTTCCGCAAGGAAGATATTCGTGAGAAGGGCAGCGGCAACATCGGCGCGACCAATGTCATCCGCTCCGGCTCAAAAGGGCTGGGCGCGCTGACGTTTCTGCTGGACGTGCTGAAAGGCGTGCTGGCGGTGCTGTTGTGGGAACTGGCTGCCAGCCGCCTCGATCTGGCTGCGGCAACGCGCGGGAATCTGGTGGCGCTGGCCGCACTGTGCGCCATTCTGGGGCACATTTATCCGGTTTGGCTTGGTTTCCGCGGCGGCAAAGGGGTGGCGACGGCATTTGGCGTTTTTCTGGCGCTGGCGCCCTGGGCGGCGCTGGCGGCTCTGGCCGTATTCGTGCTGGTCTTTGCGGCGTCGCGCTACGTTTCGCTGGGCTCCATCCTCTCCGCGGTGGCGTTCCCCGTATTCGCGCTGCTCATCCCTGATGCGGTGCGCGGCGCGCGGACGCCGTGGCTGACCGCGGTGCTCTTCGTGATTCCGCTGATCGTGATTGTCAAGCATCACCAGAATATTGCGCGGCTCATGAACGGAACGGAATACCGCTTTGGCAAGACAAGGACAACCAGCGCATGAGCCGGATTGCAATCATGGGCAGTGGAGCGTGGGGCACGGCGCTGGCGATCAGCCTGGCGCGGCGCGGTGGACACCAGATCACCCTCTGGTCGTTCGACAAAGATGTTGCCGAGACCATGCGCACGCGGCGGGAAAACGTGGCGTTTCTGCCGCGGTTTGAAATCCCCATAGCGATCGCGGTGATGGACAGCGAGGCCGAGGCGCTCGAGAATGCCGAGATTGTGGTCTGCGTGACGCCGTCGCAGTTCGCGCGGTCTTCGATGCAGGCGTTCGCGCCGCATCTGCGCCCGGGACAGTTGCTGGTGAGCGCGACGAAGGGGATTGAAGACGAGACCTTCCTGCGTATGAGCCAGGTGTTTAGTGAGGTGCTGGCGAGCCGCAAGCTGGAGCTTTCCTGCGGCGTGCTGAGCGGGCCGTCGTTTGCGCAGGAGGTTGCGGGTGGCGCGCCTACGGCGATCACAATCGCCTCGGGAGACGCGGCCCTGGCATCGCGAGTGCAGCGGGATTTTTCCAGCAAATCGCTGCGCCTGTATACGAACGACGATGTGGTGGGCGTGGAACTGGGCGGGAGCCTGAAGAACGTGATCGCGATTGCTGCGGGGATCGTGGCGGGGCTGGAGCTGGGGTTGAATGCCAACGCGGCGCTGATCACGCGCGGCATCGCGGAGATGACGCGGCTGGCCGTAGCCTGCGGCGGACGGCGCGAAACGCTGGCGGGCTTGTCGGGCGTGGGCGACCTGGTGCTGACCTGTACCGGATCGCTCTCGAGGAATCGCACCGTCGGCATGGGACTGGGGCGCGGACGGAAGCTGAATGAGATTCTCGAGGGCCTTGAGGGGCGCGTGGCGGAAGGCGTGCGCACCACATCAGCGGCGCTGGGACTGGCGCGCAAATACGGGGTGGAGATGCCCATTGCCGAACAGATGGGAGCGATTCTGATGGAGGGCAAGGCCCCGGAGCGGGCGATCGAAGAGCTGATGTTGCGGCCCGGAAGGGACGAATGAGCGAAGTTCGGGACCCCGGCGGAATGACTGTTTACGCTGCCGGCAGCAGAAGAGGACGGACGGTAAACTAATGAGTTACCCCGGTTGGACTGGCCGCTAACACGTTCGTGTGACGCGGGATGAGCGGGGTCGGTCCTACACTGGAAGGAGAGTTTCTGCGGCCGCTCCGCACGTGAGGAGAAGGATTCCGATGCAGCGTTCTTCCCGCAATGTACCCCAGCTCGCTTCTGCAGCGGGAATCCCAAGGTTCCGGCAGCGGGTGTTCGGGCGCTTCATGGTGGCTTTTTGCGCGATCATTGCGGCAACCGCGGGATCCATCTGGCTGGCACTCGGCGCCAGGGTGATACCGTCGGCTACCTTGACCGTGGGTGTGATGGCGGGGCTCTGCGTCAGCATCCTTATCAGTCTGCTGTGGAGCACCCGGATTGAGCGGCGCGTGGGAGATCTGATGCAGGTGATTCAGTCGGGATCGCCGTCTCTGGGACAGGAAATGGCCAGGAGATCCCGCGACCGTCTGTTCGCGGAGGTGGTCGTCGTATGGCAGGCGGCAGTGAAAGGTTTGCAGGATGCCTGGGTGGAAAAGCAGGATGAGGCGCGCCGGAATTATGAAGCCTTTACTGAGTTCATCCGGATGATCGCCAAAGCGGTCGACGAGCGCGCTGCTTACCTGCGCGGGCATTCGGAGCGTGTGGCGCATTACTCCGCGTCGATTGCGGACAAAATGGGACTGGACGGCGATCAGGTGGAACAAATCCGTCTGGCGGCGCTGCTGCACGATATCGGTACGCTGGGCATCGAGGATTATCTGGTCACCAAGGACGCACCGCTGGCCCCGGATGAATTCGAAATCGTGAAGGCGCATACCGTAAAGGGCGCGGCGATCCTGCGTCCCATCGAGATGCTGCACGATCTGATTCCAGGCGTGGAGCTGCACCACGAATCGCTGGACGGGATGGGCTATCCATACGGCCTGAAGGGCGAGGAGATCCCGCTAATGGCGAGAATCATCTCGGTAGCCGACTCCTTCGACGCCATGACCACGCCGCGGCCGTACCAGGCGGCGATGAATTCCGATTACGTGCTGGAGATCCTGAAGCGGCTGTCAGGGACGCGGTATGACCCGGCAGTGGTGACCGCGCTGGTGAGCCTGGTGCGCAGCGGGGCGGTGGAAGTGAAGGAAATGCGTGTCCCGGTTTCCTTCCGCATGCGGCGGCCGATGGTCGAAACCGTCTAGCGCCCTGGCGGTTGCTCCGGCGTGGAGGCACCGCCTCCGAGTGGTTGGTTACACTCATACTAAGGACGCGGTGAGATCACCCCATCGAGCGACAAGCGGGCTCGTCGCAGGCCCCGGAGCAAATTTTTAATGATCCAGACGTTGTTCGGCAGCCTGAAAGAAGAGCAGGATCCAGAAAAACTGAGCCTGCTGGAGCGCATGCGTGCGGCCGTCACGCGCACGCGCGACAGCCTCGGCGAGCGTATCGACGGCGTGGTGGCCATGGCGCGCGCAGTGGACGAATCGGCGCTCGAGGAACTGGAGATGAGTCTGATCGCGTCGGATCTCGGCGTGACCACGGCGGCCGAGATTACGGGCAATCTGCGCGAGCGCGCGAAACGGCAGCAGATTCGCGACGGCGCAGAGCTGAAAGATCTGCTGAAGGAGCAGCTTCGGGCCATCCTGGAGGAAAACGGGCGGGCGCCAGCGCGGGTGAGCGCACCGCCGGAAGTGATCATGATGGTGGGGGTAAACGGGACGGGCAAGACGACCACCAGCGGTAAGCTGGCAGCGTATTTTCGTGCCCAGGGCCGGACGGCGTTGCTGTGCGCGGCCGATACCTTTCGCGCCGCGGCCGTCGAACAGCTGGAAGTGTGGGGCGAGCGCAGCGGCGTGGAGATGATCCGCACCAAACAGGGCGGCGATCCTTCGGCCGTGCTCTTCGACGCGTTGCAGGTGGCGAAGACGCGCCAGACGGACGTGGTGATTGTCGATACGGCGGGACGGCTGCACACCAAGACCGGCCTGATGGCCGAACTGGACAAGATGCGTCGCACCGCGCAGCGAATTATTCCCGACGCGCCGCACGAAGTTCTGCTGGTGCTGGACGCCACCACCGGGCAAAACGGCCTGCAGCAGGCGCGGCTGTTCACGGAGTCCGCGGGCGTGACAGGAATTGTGCTCACTAAGCTGGACGGCACCGCGAAGGGCGGAATTGCCGTCGCCATTGCCCGGGAAATGAAACTGCCGGTGCGGTTTGTGGGTGTTGGCGAAGCTCTCGAGGACCTGTTGCCTTTCGACAGCGGGGCCTTCGTACAGTCCCTGCTCGATTCGTAGTGGGCGCGCCCTGTCGCGCAGCCCGAAAGGATGTTCGTGCAGAAAAGAACGAAACTTCCCCCGCCGCAACCGGACTGGATGCACGAGGCGCTGGACCTCGCGCGGCGTTCGATCGGTTTCGCGTCCCCTAATCCCGTGGTTGGCTGCGTTCTGGTCAAGGACGAGGCCGTGATCGGCAAGGGATTCCATGGCTACGACTGGCTGGACCACGCTGAAATCTGCGCGCTGAAGGACGCCGGCAGAACGGCGCGCGGGTCGACGGCTTACGTGACGCTGGAGCCTTGCTCTCACACGGGGCGCACGGGCGCATGTGCGCGCGCCCTGGTTGCGGCAGGCGTTTCGCGCGTTATCGTGGCTACCGTCGATCCCAACCCGGCGGTGAACGGCAAGGGCATCGAAATTCTCCGCGACGCGGGCATCGAAGTCGAAGTCGGCATGCTGGAGAAGGAAGCGCGGCGGCTGAACGACGGATTCGCACGGCATATTCGCACCGGACTGCCCTTCGTCACGCTGAAGGTAGCGATGTCGCTGGACGGGCGCATTGCGCCGGCGCCAGGCTCGGCTCCCCGGGGTGCGCCAGTCTATTTGACCGGCGAGGAGTCACGGGCCGAAGTGCATCATATGCGCCACGGCGTGGACGCGGTGATCACAGGGATCAATACGGTGCTCCAGGACGATCCGCAGATGACGGACCGCTCAGGACTGCAGCGCCGGCGGCCGCTGCTGCGCGTGGTTCTGGATTCCGCGCTGCGCATGCCGCTGGACGCCAAGCTGGTCCGCTCCGCGAAGGAGGACGTGCTGGTGTTTTGTACCGTCGCACCCACAGAGCGGCAGCGTGGCCTGGAAGCCATGGGCGTGCGCGTGGAGCGCGTGGAGGCTGAGGAGAAGTCGTCGACTGCGGTGACCCGCCGTTGGACCGATCCAACTCGCAGGGCCGGAGTGTCGCTGAAGCAGGTCTTTGAGCGCCTGGGCGAAATGGATGTACTCTCGGTGATGATTGAGGGTGGGGGCCAGGTAAACGGCTCCGCTCTGGCCGGCGGACATGTAGACAAGCTGACATTCTTCTACGCGCCGGTGTTTCTCGGCGCACACGGCGTGCCGCTGCTGCAGGAGCCGATCAGCGCCGGCCCACTGGCCGCTGAGCCGACAGTGGAGCGCTTCGGATCCGATGTGCGGGTCGAGGCGTATCTGCGAGATCCCTGGGCGTAAGACATGTTTACGGGAATTATCGAGAGGACGGGAACCGTCGCCCCGCTTGAACCGCGCAGCGGAATGACGCGCATCGCCATCTCCGCTCCAGGCATCGCCGAACGGCTGCGCCTGGGCGACAGCGTGGCGGTGAGCGGAACCTGCCTGACGGCAGTTGAGCTCGCGCCGCCGCTGGTCTATGCCGATCTGGCCGCGGAAACGCTGGCGCGGACCTCGTTGGGTTTGCTTCGTACGGGCTCGGTAGTGAACCTGGAACTGCCCACGCCCGCGGGCGCTCCGTTGGGCGGCCATGTGGTGCAGGGGCATGTGGATGGACGTGGCGAGATGCTGTCGTTCGAACCGGTGGTTCGCGATGCCGATCCCGAGGAGACGGACTGGTGGCTGAGGGTGCGGGTTCCGGATAACACGCGAGCCTTCATGGTCGAGAAGGGATCGATCGCCATCGAGGGCATCAGCCTGACCATCGCAGCGTGGGACGGGGAAGTTGTGGGCGTAGCGATTCTGCCACACACGCGGAAGGCGACGAATCTGAGCGTGCTGCGGCCCGGCGATCCGGTAAATATCGAGGCGGACGTGATGCTGAAGTTGGCTGTGGAGCGTGAGCAGGCGACAGCGAATGGCTTTGAAGTGACACTTGAGTATTTGCTGGCTAACGGCTACTAATGCAGTAACTTACTGCGGGGTGATGATCCCGCCCACCGGCGTGCGCTCGGGATATTTTTTCCCGCCGGGGCGCAGCGGCAGGGGGGCATTGCCGTTCCAGTCAAGGCTGGCGCAAGCGGGGCAGGTCGTGGGCGGCGTGGACGCGAGCCAGCTATGGCCGCAGACTTCGCAGCGGCAGTCGCACGCAGAAATGGAAATCACAGCCATGACGATGCGAGATTAGCATCTCCGGGCGCAGGGCGTCGGAGTTCACCCGGTGGCGTGGGCTCCGGCGTGGCTGCTGTCCGTCTCGGAACGGTGTTGGTCGTGTTTGTATTTCCAGAAACCGAAGAGGATGCCGGCGACGATGAGCCCGAGGAAGGTGTAGAGGATCACGTCGGACCATCCGGCAAGATAGCGGTGCGCCCAGCGCAGGATGGCACGACCATAAATCATGGCCAGCGCAGCTTCCGCGCCGTAGCGGATGGAGCGAGCGATGCCGAGGGCGATGAGCACCTGGCGGCGTGTGATTCCGAGTGCGCCTGCGCCCAGCAGAAATGGCAGCAGCGGGATGGGCGGCGGCAGCAGTGCGGCGATGACGACGGTGCGAATGCCATGCCCGCGGATCCAGCCGGTGATGCGCCGGCGCAGGCGCGGCTTCATGTAGCGGTCGAGCATTGCTTCGCCGCCTTTCTTGCCCGTAGCCCAGGTGAGATAACCGCCGATGAGACTTCCGGCGACTCCGGCCAGAGCCAGCAGCCACGGCCACTCGCCGTGTGCACCAAGAATCAGGATGAGGATGTCGGTGCTGCCCGGGATCGGCAGCGGAATCGGCGAGGCATCGATGAGCGCGACGAGAAAAACGCCGAAGATGCCGAAATGAATTACCCACGCGGGGATAAGGCGCTGCCGCGCGTGGCTGGAGGCCCGTTGGGCTGCGAGATAGTACACGGATGTTTGGACGCGGGTTGCGTGTTCCGAGTCCATGCTGGCGGACATTTTTCAGAGAAACCGCAGCGAGGGCGCCTGGCGGAGCGCGCCACACTCCACACCGTAACGATAGAAGAGATCGAGGCCGGCCAGGCAGGCGTCGTCGAGAATGTACCAGATGTTTTTGGAGAGATAGGTGCGGATGGTGGCGCGGGAGACAGCGATCTGCGGCGCCCATTCGGCGGCCAGGTCATCCACGTGAGCCATACCGGCATCCCGGGAGCGCTGGAAATCCTCGGTCACCTGCGCGGGCGTGAGCCAGGAGGCGGAGACAGCTTCGGGGCGCACGGCCCAGAAGGCCGAAACCCAGACGGTTCCGGTGAAAGTGTGCCACTCGTGCGCGAGATCGAGATAGAGCAGGCGCTCTCCGGTGCGGCGCTCGCGGGCTTCACGATCCTCGAGCGCGAGCAGGGCAGGGTCGCCGATGAGCAGCGCGGCGTCGGCCACGCGCAGCATGGCTTCGAGATCGGGCACGTGCGGCAGGAATTCGGGCTGCGTCTTCCAGAAACGCGAGAAGAGAATCCGCGTGTAGGTAGCGGAGGTGCGTGAGGCAGTGTCGAGGGCGACTCGGCGCACCCCCGCGATGCCGTCGGGAGCACGCACCACGAGAATGATAGAGCGAACGCGATCGCGCGAGGCGATGGTGATGCCGGGAATGACGGCAAGCGGCGACGCGTAGGCAGCGACGGGAATCAGGCCGATGTCGGCGCGGCCGCTGGCGAGCTTGGCCGCGCATTCGGCAGGCGTATCGGGCTCGATGGCATAGCGCACGGCGAGACGCGAGCGCTCCGGCTCGTGCTCGAAATTCCACATGAGCGGCGCGGGATTGAGAAAGCGAATGGCGGAAATGCGCAGACGAGGCGTGGGCACTGGACAGTGTATGGCAAAACCAGGGTAGCTGTGTGCCCACTTCGATCTGACTCAGGGGCGTCGCTCCCCGTTGGTCGCGACGACTGGCGCCACGGCCTCGGGATATACCGACCCTGGTTTTGCGGTTCTCAGCGGCGTGGGGTAGCTTCCGTAACGTTGTGGAGGCTGGTTTTGCTTGATTTGCCGCGAGTGGGTAGGTAATCTCCGGGCGATGCCTGCTCAAATTCCGCCAAAGGTAACAGGGCGCGGAGCGATCGTCGCGCGATGACTGCCGCTGCCACTGCGCCTCCCACGAGAAGCACTACATTCGAAGAACGCCACGCATGGCTGGCGCTGGCGATGACGCCGGGCGTAGGGCCGCGGCGGATTTTGCGCGCGGTGGAGCGCTGCGGCACAGCGGCTCGCGTTCTGCATCTGCCGTTGACAGAGCTGGAAGCGCTGGAGCTGCCGGCGCAGGCGGCGCAGTTCATCGCCTCGGGCGAAGCGGCGCAGGCCGCCGATCAGGAGCTGGAGAAGCTGGCGGAAACCGGCGCGTCGATCCTGACGTATCGCGATGAGGCATATCCGGAGCGGCTGCGCGAGATCTACGATCCGCCGGCGCTGTTGTGGATACGAGGCGATGCGTCTCTGCTGTCGAGGCCGATCATTGCCGTGGTGGGCACGCGGCATCCGACGCCTTACGGCACGGGCATGGCGCAGATGCTGGCGCGCGATCTGGCGCTGCGCGGAATCACCATCCTGAGCGGCATGGCGCGCGGCGTGGACACGGCGGCGCACAGGGGCGCGATTGCCGCAAAGCGGCCGACGGTGGCAGTGTGGGGAACCGGCGTGGATGTGATTTATCCGAAAGAGAACAAGTCACTGGCCGAGCAGATCATCGCGGGCGGCGGAGCGATTCTTTCAGAGCTGCCGCTGGGGACGTTTCCGGCGTCGCAGAATTTCCCCCGCCGCAATCGAATCCTGAGCGGGATGAGCCTGGGCGTGCTGGTGGTGGAAGCGGCAGAGTACAGCGGCACGCGCGTGACCGCGCGCTGCGCGCTCGAGCAGAACCGCGAGGTCTTCGCGGTGCCGGGCAACGTCACCACTAAAAATGCGTGGGGACCTAACCTGCTGATTAGGCAGGGCGCGAAGCTCACATCGGGATGGGAAGACGTGTGGGAAGAGTTGCCGTCGCAGATTCGCGCGGAGCTGGAGCCGAACGAGGGATTTGCATCCGAAGCGACCACGGAAGCATCGTTATTCCAGGAATCTCCGCTCCCGCCGGCAGAAGCGCGTGTTTATGGCGTGCTCCGCCATGACGAAGCGCTGCAGATGGACGAAATCCTGGAGAAGCTCGAACCGGAATTGAGCTCTTCGGAGGTCTTCACGGCGCTCTTCGAACTGGAGTTGGGGGGGCGCATTCGGCAACTTCCGGGCAAAAATTACGTCAGGAGTTTCTGAGGGCCGGCGCGATCAAAACGCGTCGCTCGAAGGCAACCCGCGCCGGGAGCGTGTAGATTCAAAGCGGCAGGACGTGGTAGTTTCCCCAGAGGAAGACCCGGTACGTGCGCAACACCGCGCCTCAGGCAAAACCAGGGGAATTGGTTCCTGGCTGGCGTTTTTTCGGGGACGCTTCCGACCCGGCTTTGAGTAGCCGCCGGGCGAAAACAGTTAAAGGGAAAAATGGGTAAATCACTGGTCATCGTCGAGTCGCCCGCGAAAGCGAAGACGATCAATAAATATCTGGGCAAGGATTACGTGGTGGAGGCCTCGTTCGGGCACATCATGGATCTGCCGAAACGGGAGATCGGGGTTGAGCTGCGTCATCGCACCTTCAAGCCCACGCTGGTGGTAACTCCCGACAAAGAGAAGGTTGTAAAGCACCTGCGCAAGCAGGCGGAAAAGGCTGACGCGATCTACCTGGCTCCTGACCCGGACCGCGAAGGCGAGGCTATCGCGGCGCATCTGGCGATCCAGCTGCGTCCAGCGGCAAAAGACCAGAGCAGGATTCGCCGCGTGACCTTTAACGAGATCACGCGCAAGGCCGTCGTGCAGGCGTTCGAGCATGCACGCGACGTGGACGAGAACCTGGTGGACGCGCAACAGACGCGCCGGGTGCTGGACCGCATCGTCGGCTATCAGATTTCTCCGCTGCTGTGGGACAAGGTGCGGCGGGGGCTATCTGCAGGGCGCGTCCAGACCGTCGCGCTGCGGCTGATCGTCGAGCGGGAAAAAGAGATTCGGGAATTTGATCCCGTCGAGTACTGGACGATCGACGCGATCCTGCAGGTGGAACCGGACTCGACCGC
This sequence comes from Acidobacteriaceae bacterium, assembly GCA_030041955.1. GTDB lineage: Bacteria > Acidobacteriota > Terriglobia > Terriglobales > Acidobacteriaceae > Palsa-343. Next base: position 14,095 of record JASIAO010000096.1, read on the forward strand.
TTCGCACACGTTTATTACCGCGCGATTTGTAGGCATCGATGGCGAGCGTGCGTCGGTGGAGACAGTGGGCGCGCCCGCGGTTCCGAGCGGCGCCGAAGCGCGAAGGATCATCGAGGCGACGACCGCCGCGAAGTGGAGCGTGCGCTCCGTCGATCGCAAGGAGCGGCGCAAGAGTAGCGCTCCGCCGTTCACGACCAGCACGCTGCAGCAGCAGGCGTCTGCGAAGCTCGGCTTCAGCGTGAAGCGCACCATGGGCGTGGCGCAGCGGCTCTATGAAGGCATCGATCTGGGCCAGGAGGGAACGGTCGGCCTGATCACCTACATGCGTACCGACTCCACGCGCGTCTCGCCTGAGGCGATCGCGGCTGCGCGTGAGTACATCGGTAAAAAGATGGGGCAGGCATACCTGCCGGCCCAGCC
>JASIAO010000097.1 GCA_030041955.1 Acidobacteriaceae bacterium
TGTGCCGAATGAGCCGCAGGCGGAGACTGAGGCGCAGGTGGCGTACCGGGAGCGGCATGGCGGGTGCCTGCTGTGCGACTACTCGAAGCTGGAAGCTTACGAGGCCGCGCGGGTGGTGTGCGCGAACGAGACGTTTCTGGCAGTGGTGCCGTGGTGGGCGGTGTGGCCGTTTGAAACGATGGTGGTGGCGAAGCGGCACGTACGGTCGCTGGTGGATTTCAACGATGCGGAGCGGGATGGGCTGGCTGACATTCTGAAGCGGGTGACGACGCGCTACGACAACCTGTTCGAAACGAGCTTTCCGTACACGATGGGGTTCCACCAGGCGCCGACGGATGGAGGAGCGCATGAAGAATGGCATTTCCACGCGCATTTTCTGCCGCCGCTGCTGCGCTCGGCGACGGTGAGGAAATATATGGTGGGGTTCGAGCTGCTGGGGATGCCGCAGCGTGATCTGACCGCGGAAACCGCGGCGGAACGGCTGAGAGAGTTGCCGGCGGTGCACTTTCTGGATCGGTGAGCAGGGGCTGACAGGGAAGGCATCCCTGTGCGGCTGAAGCCGCGATGATTCGCGCGCAATCACCTGCTGGCTCAAGCCGCGGCCATTCAAAGTACAGAATTTTCGCAAATTTTGCAGTGTGCGTCGGCTGATTCAGCTTTCGCGGTGTCGTCGGCCCCGCCGATTTCATGAGCGGCATCAGCGGACGGGTCATTACTTTAGTACCAAGGCTCTCCCCCGGTGGAGGAATGTTCCCGGCAAACAGAAAACCCGATGATAATGAGAGCAATTAACATCAACCGATGCTGAGAGCCGAAACGATGGAGCCAATCCGTCGAGGTTACCTCCGGGTCGTTGCGGCCATGCTGTTGCCGGCCGCGGCGGCGCTGCAGGCGCAGGTCGCCCAAAAGCCGCTGACCAGCGTGGCGGCGGTGCGGGAGCTGAGCGCGGCGGCAGCGGCCAGAGCGCTTCCGGTTGACCTGACGGGCGTGGTGACCTACAGCAATCCGGCGGAAGGCGATCTGTTCATCCAGGAAGGCAACGGCTGGATCTACGTGCAGCCGGATAAGAAGTACGCGATCGCGCCGGGATCGGTTGTGGAGGTGAAGGGCAGGACGGGAGCGAGCTACAACACGCAGATCGTGGCCACGTCCATCGCGGTGACGGGGCAGGCGCCGCTGCCGCGGCCGGCCTTTCTCAGCTATGAGGAGGCGGTGAAGCGGTCGAATGACTGCCGCTACGTCACCCTCCAGGGAATTGTGCGAGCGGCGTCGTACCAGACGACGGCGGGGTCGAGCCTGTACCTGTTGCGGTTGGAAGACGGCGACAAGATGGTCGACGTGGTCGTCGCCGATTATCCGGGATTTTCTCCGGATGGACTGCTGGACTCAACGGTGCGGGTGACGGGGGCGCTGGGCGGGACCTACGACGTGACGAACGACCGAATCCTCGGGTTGCGCATGAATGTGTCCAGCAGCAGCGCAATTCAGGTGCTACACGCCGGCGGCGCAGCGGCCGCGGCGCACGAGCTGATACCGCTGGGGGCGCTTCTGAAATCGAACGAAGTGCTGAAGGTGGGGCACCGCGTGTTCACGTCGGGAATCGTGACGCTTTACGATCCGGGCGAGAAGCTGGTGATTCAGGACGGTGACAGCAGCCTGCTCGTAGAGACGCGCCAGATGGACCCGGTCAGCATCGGGCAGCGCGTGGAGGTGACGGGATTTGTCACGGCGGGGGATGGTGTGACGGGCCTGGATCTGGGACAGTTTTCCATTTTGCCGGGCGGAATGAGCATCACGCCGCAGGCGATCACGTTCGCGGACGCGATGACCGGGCTCGACGACAACAAACTGGTCAGCATTGAAGGCGAAGTGATTTCGCAGACGCGGGAAAGCCATCTGGACACCATCAATCTGCGCTCGGGAAACAGCGTGTTCCCGATCATCTATCGCAAGCGGGTGGGCGATGCGGATCCTTTCCCCACCTTGCCGCTGGGGACGCGCATCCGGGCGACGGGCGTGTGCATGGTGCACGTGCGGGGATTCTGGGGCGCGGTGGAAAGTTTTCAGGTGCAGGTGCGGTCGCCGCGGGACATCGCCGTGGCAGCGAAGGCATCGTGGTGGACGCTGGGACACCTGTTCGTGGCGACCTCCGCGATTCTGGGATTCGCGCTGCTGGCGCTGGCGTGGGGTTTGCGGATGCGCTGGCGGCTTCTGCAGAAAGAGCAGCAGCTGCGGCTGAAGAGCGAGCAGGAGGCAATGCGGCTGAGCACGCTGGCGCGGATGGAACAGCAGCGGAGCCACATTCTGGAGCTGATCAACAGCTTCCAGCAGCTGCCCACGGTGCTGACGGCGATTCAGGCCTACGCCGACGAGATGTGGCCACAACGGAGGGGCTACACGCACGTGCTCAGGAATCGCCGGCTGGAACTGGTGACGTGCGCGCATCTGCCGCCGGAAGCCATTGCGCGGCTGGAGCATGTAAATCCTTCGGAGAGCGAAGAGGCCTGCGCGGAGGCGGTGCGGAGCCATGGGCTGGTGGGACCAAACCCGTCGCGCAACGTCTGGTCGCGGCCCATCCTGTCGAGCCGCGGGGAGATCCTCGGCACCATGACCTTCGAGGGCGGCGAAGGCGAGCCGCTGCCGCTGAACATGAAGGCCTTCGAGTTCGGCTGCAACCTGGCGGCGATCGCCATCGACAACCGGCGGCTGTATGAAGATGTGGTGTACCGATCCGAGCACGATCAGCTGACCGGGCTGGCGAACCGCGGGCTGGTGCACAGAAAGCTGGAGGAGGCGCTTACGGAGGCGCACGCGAAGCAATCCCATGCCGCGCTGCTGTACCTGGATCTGGACGATTTCAAGAACATCAACGATTCCTATACGCACCGGGTCGGCGATGCCTGTCTGATCGAAGTGGCGCAGCGGTTCAGGACGTGTCTGCGGGAGTCCGACACGCTGGGCAGGATCGGGGGCGATGAATTCATCGCGGTCCTGACGGACCTTGGGGATGCGGGAATGGCGCGAAGCATCGCGGAGCGGCTGGTGCATGCGATGGATGAGCCCTTCATCATCGAAGGGCATACGATCCGCGCGGCCGTGAGCATCGGGCTGGCGTTTTATCCGTCGTCGAGCAGCAGCGCCGTCGGAATCATGCAGTTTGCCGATCACGCGATGTACGCGGCCAAGCGCGCGGGCGGGAACCGGGTGAGTTACTCGGAGCCGGAGCTGGTGCCGGGCGGAGCCCGAGAGTCCTGGGTGTAGGCCGCGCCCGGCAATATGCCGATCCAGGCAGCTCTGCTGAGATGCGAGGCGCCCCGATACAACGGAGGCCCGTGGCTGCCGCGTGACCCGTTTGGGGAGTGTTCGGGGCTGGGCGGCGACGGGTAGGATGAATCTACCGTGAGCGAAAACCCGAGTACCGAGGCTGCGGCGAAGCAGCGCCGCACGGGGATGACGCTGCTCATCGCTGTGGGGCTGGTGGCTATGCTGGCGGTGTCGTTTGCGATCCGCGGCTATCTGCTGCGGCAAAACAGCGTGAACCGGGACTTCATCAGCTACTGGAGCACGGGGAAGATGCTGGCGGCGGGGCATAATCCCTACGATCGCGCAGCGATTTTGGCGCTGGAGCGGGCTCAGGGAGCGACCTACCAGCGGCCGTACATCATGCGGAATCCTCCATGGGGAGTGGTGCTGTCGTGGCCGCTGGCGGCGTTCAGCGCGCCGACGGCAGCGCTGGTGTGGATGATCGCGATTATCGTGGCGGCGCTGGGGTGCATCCAGCTGTTGCGGCCGAAGGGGTTGAAGACGCTGCCGCTGACGCTGATTTTCTTTGCGCCGTCGCTGATCTGCGTGGGCGCGGAGCAGACCTCGTTCTTTGTGCTGCTGGGGCTGGCGTTGTTCATGCTGTTGCTGGAGCGGCGGCCGTATTTGGCGGGGCTGGCGCTGACGCTGGCGACGCTGAAGCCGCACCTGCTGCTGATCTTCTGGCCGGTGCTGCTGCTGGAAGTGGCGCGGCGGCGGCAGTGGAGCGTGCTGGCGGGACTGGCGACGGGCGTGGGCGCAGGGATGGCGGCGGCGCTCGGCTTCGATCCGCACATCTGGAGCCACTACTTTGCGGCGATGGGCGCGGAAAACATGGCGGCGGGCTACTATCCGAACCTGCCGAGCATCCTGACGCTGCTGGTGGCGCGGCATTCGCTGTGGCCGGAGGCGATTCCGACGGTGGCGGGGCTGGCATTTGCGGGGTGGTACTGGGCGCGGCGGCGCGACGAGTGGGACTGGCGCTGGCATGGAGCGATGGTACTGGCGATTTCGGTAGTAACGGCGCCGTACTCGTGGCCGTTCGATCAGGTGCTGTATTTGCCGACGATGTTCGCGAGCCTGACGCGCGTGCCGAAGCGGGCGGTAATGGTGCTGGCGGCGATGAATCTGGCGGCGCTGGCGATCTATGCCAAGTCTCCGGTGCTGGGCAACGTGCAGTATTGGTGGATGGCTCCGGCATGGATGGCGTGGTGCATCTATGCCTACACGCGGCCGGCCGTGGTGACACGCGAGGAACCGGCGCTGGCGGCGGCGGCCTAAGGGGCCGATTGCCCGAAGTGTGCCGGGCACGCTAAAAACCTGGTGCTGCGCGGTCTGTTACTGGAAGTGACCGGCCCGGCTGACATCAGACGACTTTCTTCCAGGCGCCGGCGACCTTCCCACCCGCTAATTTGATCGCAGACGCTGCCTTGTCTCCTGCCGCAAGGGTGTGCTTCAGCGCAGACTTCCTGCGTGTGCCGCTGTGCTGAACGGGGACCATCTCGATGTCGCCGCCGAATATAGTGTGCGCCTCTTCCAGCCGATCGATGGCCGAGTTCAACTCCGCGACTACGGAATCGGCTTCATCTGCGAAGACGATCAATTCCAGGTTGATCTTTCGGTACGCCATGAGATTGTGCCTCTGTGGCGATTCTACTGCGCACCCCCGGGAGTGCTCGTAGCAGCGCATCGCGCAGTCACGCTGGGCCGCGCGAAAAACTCTTCTTACGATCTCGAGTTTCCCTGGATTGTTCGGAGATTATGGTGAGCCCGCTGGGATTCGAACCCAGGACCCACGCCTTAAAAGGTGGCGGGGGAACTTTGCCCGGGCGTGGGCCGATCGGCGGCCGCAGAAGCAACTGCGCTTTCCAGGTCGAACTGAAGGAGAAGCTAACACAGGATTTTCCAATGTCAACAGAATTCGTATCTGTGGATAACTTGGCGGATACCCCGCGCATCTAAATTCCGGCTTCGCCGGTTACT
>JASIAO010000098.1 GCA_030041955.1 Acidobacteriaceae bacterium
CACCAGGCGGTCGATGGTGTAGGGGGCGCGCTGCGACGAGGCGTGGTAGTGGCGCACCTGCAGTTCGCCCAGCAGCCCGATGGCCAGCATCTGCGTCCCGGCCAGCATCAGCACCGCCGCAATCACAAACAGCGGGCCGTGCTCGTCCATCACGTGCTGGTGCGTCAGAACCTTCAGCGCCAGCAGAAACGCGGAAATGCCGCTGCCCGCCAGAATCCCCAGGGCTCCCAGGCTGCCGAAGAAGTGCAGCGGCCGCGTCATATATTTCAGCAGGAAGCGGATGGTGAGCAGGTCGAAGAAGACGCGGAAGGTTCGCCCGATGCCGTAGTGCGATTTTCCCCGCTCGCGATTGACGTTGGTGATGGGGATTTCGCAGATGCTGGCCCCGTACCACGATGCCAGCGCGGGAATGAAGCGGTGCATCTCGCCATACAGCGGCACGTTGTGGATGACTTCGCGGCGATAGGCTTTGAAGGTGGTGCCGAAGTCGTGAATGTCGACGCCGGAAAGCTTCGCCATCAGCCAGTTGGCGCAGCGCGACGGGATGCGCCGCATCACGAAGTTGTCGATGCGCTCCTTCCGCCAGCCGCTCACCACGTCGTAGCCCTCTTCCAGCTTCTCGAGGAAGGCGGGGATTTCCGCGGGGTCGTGCTGCAGGTCGCCGTCCATGGAGAGGATGAAGTCGCCCTCGGCGTGGTCGAACCCGGCGGCCAGCGCCGACGTCTGCCCGAAGTTCCGGCGCAGCTTGACCACCAGCACCCGGCTGTCCACCGCGGCAATCTCTTCCAGCATCCGGCAGGTGCGGTCATTCGATCCGTCGTCCACGAACACGATCTCAAAGGGATCGCCGACCGACTCCATGACCCCTTTCAGGCGGTCGTACAGGACGGTGACGTTCTCTTCTTCGTTGTGAAAGGGGACGACGATGGAATACTTCGGCATAAGCATCCATTATAGACGCCCGCCGTGCACGATCCGTCTCCCGGTGCCCCTAAACAACAGGCAGGAATCAACTTCCTTCCACACGCGCAGCCCTGTCGGCGCATCCCAATTCTCGATGGAATATCCGGTCGCGACCATTGGTACCGCAGTCGCCGTTGGAGCCGCCTTCGTCATCGATCGCGTCGGCTCGGCGCTCATCCGCCGCCGTCCCATCTCGCCGCAGGAGAAGTACGGCTGGCGGACGAACCTGGCGCTGCTGACCACGCTGGCGGCGCTCGTTGTCCTCGTTATTCTGTGGGGACGCCTTCTCACCAATCGGGGCACCTTCTTCGGCCTGATCGGGGCGGGCCTGGCCTTCGCCCTGAAGGAGCCACTGCTCTCGATCGCGGGGCGGCTGTCGATCTGGTTCGGGCGCCTGTATCGCATCGGCGACCGCATCGAGTTCCAGAATATGGCCGGCGATGTCATCGGCATCGGCGTCTTCTACACGCGCATGCTGGAGATCGGCAACTGGATCCACGGCGACCAGGCCACCGGACGCATCGTCCAGTTCCCCAACGCCAGCGTCTACCAGCATCCCGTCTACAACTACACGCAGAATTTCTCCTACATCTGGGACGAGCTGATGCTGCCGGTCACGTATGCGAGCGACGTGGCCGCGGCGACGGAGATCCTGATCAGGACGGGCGCGGAGTACACCCGCGATTTCCTGAAGCCGGCAGCGGCGGAGATCGAAAAGCTGCGATCGGATTTTCTGCTGCCCGACCTGACCCTGGAGCCCAAGGTCTACACGCGCGTGACTTCGAATTACGTGGAGCTGACCATGCGCTATCTGGTGGAACCGCGCAAGCGCCGCGCCGCCAGCTCCTGGCTCTACTCGAAGATCTTTGAGCGCGTGCAGGCCGAGTTGAAGATCGGCATTGCGTCGGAGACGCTGGATTTAACCGTACATCCGCCGGAGAAGAAGGAGCCACAGGCGCAGGCAGTGACGCCGCCGAGCACGGAGAAAGAGATGCAGGCGCCGCCGTCGCGGCCGGAGAGCGAGGCTTAGCGCTCTTTCGCGAGGACTTCTTCCGTGATCCGCGCGGCCTCTTCGCACGCGGCGCGGTTCACGTCGAGATGCGTGACAAAACGGATGGCGTTTCCGATGGAGGTGCCGCAGAGGACGCCGCGCTGTCCCAGCTGACTCACAAGCGCCGCCGCGTTGCCGTTCCCTCGCGGGCGGAAGACGATGATGTTCGTCCGGACGCTTTCGAGGTCCAGCTCGACCTGGGGCAGCTTCGCCAGGCGCCCCGCGATCAGCCGCGCGTTGGCATGGTCCTCGTGCAGGCGCTGTGGGCCTTCCTCGAGCGCGATCAGCCCCGCCGCGGCCAGAATGCCTGCCTGGCGCATGCCGCCGCCCAGTCCCTTGCGGATGATGCGGGCCCGGTCCATCAGCTCGCGCGATCCGACCAGCAGCGAACCCACGGGCGCGCCCAGCCCCTTCGACAGGCAGAACATCACCGTGGTGAAGCCGCGGGTCAGTTGGCGCACGCTTACGCCCAGAGCCACGGACGCGTTGAAGATGCGCGCGCCATCCAGATGCACCGGCAGGCCGCGCTCAGCAGCGCCGGCCCAGATATCCTCGAGCACTGGCAACGGCACCACCGTGCCGCCGGCCATGTTGTGCGTGTTTTCGAGCGCGATCAGCCCCGTCTGCGCGCGGTGATAGTGGCGACCGGTGATGTTCGGCGCAATCTCGCTCCACGTGATCGCGCCGCGCGGGGCAGGCAGCGTCCGCAACTGGCAGCCGGAGAACGCTGAGGCCATGGCCATCTCCCACTCCGCGATGTGCGCGCGCTCCATGCAGATGACTTCCTGCCCATGCTGCGTGTGCAGGCGAATCGCGATCTGGTTCCCCATGGTGCCGCTGGGCACGAACAGCGCCGCCTCGCGGCCGAAAATCTCCGCGGCGCGCGCTTCCAGCCGATTGATCGTGGGGTCCTCGCCGTAGACATCGTCGCCGACTTCAGCGGCAGCCATCGCGGCGCGCATCTTCGCGCTCGGCTTCGTCACGGTGTCGCTGCGCAGGTCGATGGTCGCCGTGGCGGCCCGTGTTTCGCCGGCTTCTTCGGCAAAGGCAGCAATCTTCGAGGACATGAAGTTCCTTTCAGACTCAGAATGCCACAGGCTGGCTAGGTGAGGGCCGGCTCGGCCAGGAAGCGGGCAAAGACTTCGTTCGACAGCAGGCGTCCGCGGGGCGTGAGCGCAATGCGGTCAGTGTCAATCCGCTGCAGCAGACCGTCCGCTTCCAGTTCGGCGACCGTTTCCTGGCAGTTGCGTAACGCCACAGGAGAAAACTCCTCGCGCAGCGCGGCCACGCTGACGCCCTCGTTCAAGCGCAGGCCCAGGAACCATGCTTCCTCCAATTCCTCTTCGCGGCTCAACACACGCGGGCCCTCGGCCCAAACCGGACCGGCAAGATACGCCTCCAGATCGTCGGTCGTTGCGAAGCGCAGCGCGGCGCCATCACGGCTGCGCAGCATCGAGTGGGCATCGAGGCCGAAGCCAAGATACGGCTCCCGTCGCCAGTACTTGAGGTTGTGCCGCGATTCGTGACCGCGCCTCGCGAAGTTCGAAATCTCGTACTGCGCCAGGCCGCACCCGGCCAGGACGCCAATGGCTTCGGTGTACATCTCGGCGATTTGATCGTCGTCGGGAACCTGCTGCGCGTGGTAGCGCGCGCCGCCGAGCAGCATTTCGCGTCCCAGCCGCGACTCGTCGTCCACTTCCAGCATGTACACGCTGGCGTGATCCACGCCGGTCTCGGTCAGCACGCCCAGCGACTCAAACCAGGACTCGTGCGCCTGCCCCGGCAGGCCGGCGATCAGATCCACGCTGATGCCGCGAATCCCAGCCGCCCACACACGCGCAATGTCCTCAAGCGCCGTCGCGCGCGTATGCAGCCGCCCCGTTTGCCGCGCTTCGCTGTCGATGAAGGACTGGACGCCGAAGCTGATCCGGTTCACGCCTGCTTCAGCGAGCGCGTCGAGTGCGTCGGGCGGAAGCTGCCCCGGCGCGCATTCCACGGTGATCTCCGCGGTCGGGGTGATGGCAAATTCCCGGCGCAGCGCAGTGAAGAGGCGACGGATCAGCGCTGGCGAGAGCAGGGTGGGCGTGCCTCCGCCCAGGTAAATGGAGTCGGCGGCGTCGGGGAGCGCGGCGCTCCACTGTCGAGCGCGCGTGCGGATGCGGCGCAGGTCCTCTTCCAGCCGCGCGACGTAGCGCTCATGGTACGCAGCTGGGAACACTCCAGACGCAAAGTTGCAATACGTGCATTTGGAGCGGCAAAAGGGAATAGAAAGATAGAGCCCAAGGAAGTCCATGGCTGCTTCCATTGTCCCACCGGGGGCGATCGGCCAGCGCCGGTCGGGCAGCAACAGGGGCTGCCTGAGAGCTATCCCCGCGCCCCGCTAAGATAGAACTGATGCCCGCTTCCGGCGATTCATCTTCGGCGAACCACCCCCGCAAGCCGGCATCTCCGCCCGGCACTCCGCCCCAACCCGGCGCGCACCCCGCGAAGCCCCAGGCCGCCGCGCCGCAGGAAGACGACATCCTCGGCAAGGCGTATGACAGCCGGCTCATGCGCCGGCTGATCCGCTACCTCTATCCCTACAAATGGGCGTGCATCACGTCGATTGTCGCCATCGTGCTCAAGGCGGGCGCGGACGTTCTCGGGCCGTACCTCACCATGGTCGCCGTCGACCTTTACCTTACTCCGGCGATGGCGAAGACGCCGCGGGCCGCGGCAGCGCAGGCGGCCAAAGGAGCACAGGACCACGCATGGGTGGCCCGCTGGCTCACCCCCTGGGCGCAGGGCGGCGCGTGGCATGGCATCTCGGAGCTGGCTGGTGTCTGGCTGGGCGCGCTGCTTCTGAGCTACGGTCTCGAAGCGCTGCAGACCTGGCTGATGCAGTGGACCGGCCAGAAGGTGATGTTCGACCTGCGCAGCCAGATCTTCCGCCATCTGCAGCGCATGCACATTGGCTTCTACGACCGCAATCCGGTCGGCCGCCTCGTCACGCGCCTCACCACCGACGTGGACGCGCTGAACGAAATGTTTACCTCCGGTGTCTTCGCGATCTTCGAGGATGTCTTCGTGCTGGCCGGCATCGTCTTCGTCATGCTGCGGATGAAATGGTGGCTGGCGCTGCTGGCCTTTTCCGTGTTGCCTTTCATTCTGCTGGTCACGCACATCTTCCGCAACTCGGTGCGCGACTCCTATCGCCGCATCCGCACGGCCATCGCCCGGATCAACTCCTACACGCAGGAGCACATCTCCGGCATGCCGCTGGTGCAGCTTTTCAACCGCCAGCAAAGAGCGTTTCGCGACTTCTCCGCGGTGAACAAAACTTACCTGGACGCCTTCAAGGACGCCATCATGGCGTACGCGCTGTACTATCCGGCCGTCGAGCTGCTCAGTTCCATCGCCATCGCATTGATCATCTGGCAGGGCGGCGGCGGGGTGCTGCGCGGAACGGTCACGCTGGGCATTCTCGTCGCTTTCATGCAGTACGCGCAGCGCTTCTTCCGGCCCATCCAGGACCTCAGCGAGAAATACAACATCCTGCAGGCTGCGATGGCCGCCAGCGAGCGCGTCTTCAAGCTGCTGGACACGGAGCCGGAGATTGTTTCGCCTGCGAATCCAAAGCCCGGTGACAGCTCCGGCCGCATCGAGTTCCGCGACGTCTGCTTTACGTATCAGCGGCTCGATCCGGAAACCACGGCTCGCGTCGCCACGGCAAGTCCCGCCGACCTTGCGGCCATGCCCATCGAGTGGGTGATGAAGGGCGTCTCCTTCACGATTGAGCCGGGGCAGACGGCGGCGATCGTCGGCCACACCGGCGCGGGGAAAACCACGATCACCAGCCTGATGATGCGCTTCTACGACGTGCAGCGCGGCCAGGTCCTGATCGACGGCGTGGATGTGCGCGAGCAGGATCTGACGAAGCTGCGCCAGCGCTTCGGGGTGGTGCTGCAGGATCCGTTCCTCTTCAGCGGCACGATTGCCGACAACATTCGGCTGGGGACGGAGCACATCAACGAGGAGCAAATGCGGCTCGCAGCCGAGCACGTGAATGTCGACGATTTCATTCGCACCCTGCCCGGCCAGTACCAGGAGCCGATGCGCGAACGCGGCGCCGGGCTCTCCACCGGGCAGAAGCAGCTCATCAACTTCGCCCGCGCGCTGGCGCATCGGCCCGGCATCCTGATCCTCGACGAAGCGACCTCCAGCGTCGACACCGACACCGAGCTGCGCGTCCGCGGCGCGCTGGAGCGGATGGTCGAAGGCAGGACTTCGGTTGTGATCGCGCACCGTCTCTCCACGGTGCAACGCGCCGATGCCATTCTGGTGATGCACCACGGCCAGTTGCGCGAGATGGGCTCGCACCAGGAGCTGCTGGCGATGCATGGCATCTACTGGAAGCTCTATCAGTTGCAATATAAAGATCAGGAACTGGGCGAACCTGCCAGCGGGCTGGAACCGAGCCTGGCTTGAGAAAGGCAGCGGTGAGATGGTCAGCTAAGAAGCGGCCAGCGATAATGCGGTCAGCGATGAACCGGTCAGCGAGTTAGCACAATGGCAGGGAACGACGCGCCGAAAATCTTCCTCTCCGCGGGCGAGGCCAGCGGCGAGCACTACGGCACGCTGCTGATCGCGGCGCTGCGGAAGCTTGTGCCGGAGGCCGACTTCTTCGGGCTGGGCGGCCGGCGCATGGAGGCGCTTGGCTTTCGCCCCATCGTGCGCTCCGAGGACGTGGCGGTTATGGGGATTACGGAGGTGGTTCGCCACATGCCGCGCATTTACGGCGAATATCGTCGCCTGCGGGCCTCGATCGCTCGGAAAAAGCCGGACATTGCCATCCTCATCGATTTCCCCGACGTCAACCTCTCGCTGGCGAAGCATCTGAAGCGCCAAAGGGTGCCGGTGCTCTACTTCGTCTCGCCGCAGCTCTGGGCGTGGAAGAAGTACCGCATCCGCAGCGTCCAGAGATACGTGGACCGGATGCTGGTCATCTTCCCCTTCGAGGAGCGTTTCTACGACGACCACGGCGTCGTGGCTGAGTTCGTCGGCCATCCGCTGGCGGAACTGGACCTACCCCGGATCAGCCGCGAGGAGTTCGCCCGCCAGGCCGGCGTCGATCCCGCCAAAGCCTGGGTCGGGCTGCTGCCGGGCAGCCGCGGCAAGGAGATCCGGCTGAATTTGCCGGAAATCGTCCAGACGGCGGGTATGCTCGGCGGGCACTATGAATATCTGTTGCCTCTCGCGCCCACGTTAACCGTCCGCCAGCGGGACCACATCCGGGCCCTGATCGGTCAGTTGGCCGCCGCTCAGCCGCATCCGCCCCGCATCGCCCTGGTCGACGATGCCCGTGCCGCCCTGTACCATGCCCGGGCCAGCATCGTGGCCAGCGGCACGGCTACAGTGGAAGCCGCGCTGATCGGCAATCCCTTCGTGGTGGTTTACCGGGTCTCCCCGCTCAGCTACGCTGTAGCCCAACGGGTGGTGGACGTGCCCCACGTGGCCATGGTGAACCTGATTGCCGGAAAACGCATCGTACCCGAACTGATTCAGGGTGACTTTACTGCGGAGAAAGTCGTCTCACAGCTAAGGCCTCTGCTGGAACAGGACGAAGCGCGAGGGCAAATGCAGGTGAGCCTGCGACAGGTGGCGGCCATGCTGCGGGCGGAGCAGAGCGCCATCGGCCGGGTGGCCGCGATAACATGCCAGATGCTGGAGCAGCTACAGGCGGAACACAGAAGCCCGGTCCCCACGGGCGGATGAGGAACGAATGAAGACCCACGGTTGCACTGTCCTTATGCAGGCTGGTTGCCGAAAATCTCCCCCGATCCGGCCGTTCTCCCGGCTCTCTGCGATGCTCGCGGCGCTGGTTGCGGCGGCGCTGCTGCCGGCCGTTCCCTGCGCCTCTCAGCAGACCGCTCCCGGCGTCCAGACGCTGAATGTCACCGCGTACACCATTGACGCGCAAATCCAGCCCAAAGACCACACTTTGACGGCCACCGCGCAGGTCACCTTCACCTCGCTCAACGACCAGCCCTCGGCGGTCTTCAACCTGCATGGCGCGCTCCAGGTCAGCCAGGTCACCGATGCCTCGGGGACGGCCCTGAATGGCATCCGCGGCCCGAACGCGACCCTCGTTGTCACACCCGCTGCGCCGCTCCAGAAAGACCAGACCTACACGTGGACCTTCCATTATTCCGGCAATCTGGAGAACGCCGACGCCGCGGGTCCGGTTCCCGGTCTCCAGCTCGCCTACGTCGGCGCGCCCATCACCTATTTGCTTTATGCCGGGGAATGGTTCCCGATCACCGGCTACACGACGGACCGCTTCACCGCAGATATCAAGGTGACCGCACCGAAGGATTTCACCGTAGTCGGCAGCGGCAGTTCCGGCGCGCCGGTCTCGTCGCTGGGAGGAAAGACCTGGGAGTTCAAGTGGGATAAGCCGGGCTTTCCCGGCACCATCATCGCCGGAAAATTCGTTGAGGTCACGCCCAGCGACGCGCCCAACATTCACATCTACTCCGACGCGGCGCATAAAGCCGCCGCCAACGATTTCGGCCAGACCGCCCTGCGCGAGTTCGCTTACTACACCAGCACCTTCGGCATTCCGCAGTCCACACAGCTCAACGTGGTGCAGCTGCCGGACGACACGGTTCCCGCCTACTGGGCGCCGGAGATCGCCGCCATTGCCACCGCGCATTTCGGCGGCAAAAACGAGTTCCGCCTGCTGGCCAACACCATCGCCCACCAGTGGTGGGGCAGCGAGGTCAGTCCGTGCTCGCTCAATGACGCCTGGATCACGAACGGCATGGCGCGCTACGGTGAACTGATGTATCTGGAAGACGATGCGGGGCGCTCGGCCCTGAGTGCGGCCCTTCCGGACATCGCGGCCAGCGCTCTGGCCTACGACACCATTCCGCTCTCCGGCGCGGGCACGCTTGCCGTCTGGTCCCCGCAATTCCAGTCCATGACGCTCGATAAGGGTGCGCTGGTCTACCACATGCTGCGCTGGGAAGTCGGCGACGACAGCTTCGAGAAGATTCTGCGCGCAGTCGTGACGCAATA
>JASIAO010000099.1 GCA_030041955.1 Acidobacteriaceae bacterium
CAGCACTCCGCCCACCTGCGCGTCCAGCGCGTAGACATCGTGATGCCGCAGCCGTCCCTCGATGTGCGAATACCGGTCCGCCGCCGCCGCGTACGCATCGCTCGCCGGATCCAGCTCCGACAGCGCGTGCGCGACCTTCTCAAACTCCTGCTCCATCGCGCGCAGTTCGTCGAAGACGCTCAGGCACTCCTCGAAAACCGTCCGCCCGGAGAGCGCCAGCCCATCCTGCGGCAGGTAGCCGATGCTCATCCCCTTCATGCGCTGGATGCTGCCGTAGTCCAGCGACTCCATTCCGCCGAGAATCTTCATCAGCGTGGACTTGCCCGTGCCGTTCGCGCCCACCAGGGCGGTCTTCTCCGTGGGCGTGATCAGCCAGTCTGCATTTTCAAAAAGGAGTCTGGGGCCGAAGCGCTTGCCCGCGCCGGAAAGCTGCAGCATAGTTCGATTCTATCGGACCGCTTCAACCGCGCCGGGAAAGGCGGCATCCGTCGACAGCACACTGGCCGCCCTACGAGCCCTGCACTCTCAGCAGCATTCCGCTGCCGCTGCGGATAATGAGCTTCCCGCTCTCCGACAGCAGCTCGATGGTTCCCGTTTTTCGTCCGGCGTGCTCAATCGTCAATCCGGGAATTCCATAGACGCCGCACGCATCGGTGGAGAAGAGCCAAAACGCCTGAGGCTTTTCGTTGCCGTCCACGGCGGCCCGGCACGGCCCATTGCTGCTCGGCCGGCCGCGCACGCCGTAGGCCGTCGGCCATCCCACCTTTTGCTCGCCGCTCATCACAGATCCGCCTGCGCGATACACTTGATCGCCGCCGATCTGCTGCGTATTCCACACCTCCGGCGTCAATCCGCGAGACGACATCTCCTCCGGAATCTGCGCTGCCTCCACTTCCATCATGGAAGCGACCGCGCGCAGATTCGTCCGGACCGGAATCCTCTTCCCGCGCCACACGACGGTGTCGAACCGCAGAGTCAACTGTGTCGGACCTGCGCGCACCACATGTCCCAGCACCTTCGCGCCCCGCCGAACCTGCGTCCCAGGAATTTTCTGCATCACGGTTCCGCGAATTTCCTCGCCGGACCGCAGTTTGCGGGCATTCAATCCCGTATCCAGCCGGACCGGTAACACGGCTCCCGGCGGAATCGCGCTCTGCGCCAGAAGCGAGACTGGCAGCAGCAGAATCAGCGCAATCCATGCGTATTTCATACGCAAACCTCTAAAGGGTGAGACGCCTGTAGTGTTCAAAATGTACGCCGAGTACCCCATGGCTCCCGCGCAGAAAAATCACCGGGGACCATAGAGATCCCCGGCGTTTGGGAGGACAACAAGCTCGTTTTCGACATGCCTCACATCGCCATGTGCGACTTTACTTCTCCGCCTCCAGCACCGCCACGCCGTACTCTGGCAGATCCACTGCGTTCACCGTCCCCGGTTCATCGATCAGCTCCCGCATCGGTTCCGGCAGCGCCACATGCTCCTCCGTGGCATTGTGATTGATGAGAATCAATATCGATTTCTGCCCATCTGACCGCCGGCAGACTTCCACGCCTTCCGGAACATCGGTCAGAACCGGCTTCACGCCAGCCTCATCCAGCAGTTGCGCGGTCATCCGGCTCATCGTTGCCGCATCGAACCACGCGCCCACATACGTAATGGTCCCCTGGCCCACCTTTCGCGTAATCGCCGCGGGCTGTCCATCCAGCCATCCGTTGCTCTTGCCGTAGGTCATCAGCACTTTCGTGTCCGGCGATTCTACCTGCAACTGCTCGGCCCAGATATTCGCCGTCCCGTCGCCGAACGCTCCGCTCACCGGCACATTCGTATCGAGCGCGTAGTACTGGTCCACCCGTCCGCCCAGAAAATCCGCGAGTGGCCCCGGCTGCCGCTCCGGCTGCAGGGCGTTGTCCTCGTCCTTCATGCCGGTGCGCGGCCCCAGCAGCAGATGGCCGCCCTGCCGCACGTACGCCATCAGGCGATCGGCCATGGACTGCGAGATCACGTTGAGCGCCGGCAGTTCCACCAGCTTATAGCCGTCCAGCGGCGTTTCGATCGAGATGATATCCACTGCCTGGGCCTGTGTCCGCAGCGGCCGATAGAACGCGAGCATCTCGGCTACCGGATCGAATCCCGCGCTGTGCTTCTGGAAGGTGATCGCCCAGCGGCTGTCGTAGTCGTTCACCAGCGCCACTTCGGAATGCGGCGAAGTCCCCGCAATCTCCGGTCCTGCCGCGGCAAATTCCTTCCCCACCTGCTGAATCTCGTAATAGACAGGTACCGGTGTGCCGTCCGCGCCCAGCAGCGTTCCGTGATACTCCTCCTGGCCATTGGGCGCGCTCCGCCACTGCCAGTACTCGACCGTGTTCGCACCATGGCCCACCGCCTGCCACGCCATGTCACGCACCTGGCCCTTCTGGAGCGGCGTATTCGTCGGCCTCCAGTTCACAAACGCCGGTTCCGTCTCCATCACCCAGAAGTCCTTCATCTTGTAGCCGCGTGTCAGATCGTGCCTCGCCCCGTTCTCCAGGTAATCGTAATGATCGGAGTCGATGTAATCGTCCCACGCAGCAATATCCAGCACGCTGTGCACCGTGTATTCGTTGAATCCGTCGAACCACCCCATCGTGTTCGTCGTGATGAACTGCCGCGGGTCCGCGTGCGGCCGGATTGCCGAAATCTGATTCAGCGAATAGCTCTTCCACACATCGCTCACAAATCGCTTCCAGTCCAGCAACAGAGCCGGGTTCTCGTCGGTTGCGCGGACCGGAATCTCGTCGAAGTTGTCGTAGGTCTGGCTCCAGTACGCGGTCGCCCACCGGCGGTTCAGGTTGGCGATCGTCCCGTACTTCTTCTCCAGCCATTGGTGGAACTGCTGCTGCGCAGAGGGTCCGAAATCCGGCTCTCCGTATTCGTTATCCAGCTGCCATCCCACCACGTCCGGATTGTGGCCGAAGTGGATCGCCATCTGCTCGGCAATATCGTGCGCAAACTTCCGGTACAGCGGATCGGTAAACGAGAACTGCACGCGATTCCCATGCTCCGCGCGCCGCCCATCGGCTTCCACACGCAACGTCTGAGGGTACTTCGTCGTCAGCCAGTCGGGAGGCGCGGCCGTCGGCGTGCCCAGCACCACGCATATGTGGTGTTTCGCCGCCAGCGCGATCGCGCGGTCCAGCCACGCGAAGTTGTACTGGCCCTCGGCGGGCTCCATTGTGCTCCACGCGAACTCGCCCACCCGAACCACGTCGATATGCGCTGCCTGCATTAGCGCCAGGTCCTGATCCCACCGCGACTCCGGCCACTGCTCCGGATACCACGCCGCCCCCACCAGCAGCGGCGGCTTATCGGGAAAATTGGTGGCCTGCGCATGAAGCCCGGGAGCTGTGCCAACCAACAACGCAACGAAAACGCTTCCAGCGAGCCACACCGGCAGCCGCATGGCATTCCCCTCCTGCATTCAGTTGTATTCTTTGATCCGGAGTACTCGAGATTTACGGCAGAAATACCCCAGCGGAACGATAAACCTTCCCGCTCACGTTTGTCTCAATCACCGGCAGCTCCGGTGTGGCCGTAACGATCTCGATTTCGCCGTCCTGCAACAGCGCAGTGTCCTCGGCCTTCGCGCCGTTGAGGCTCGGGTTCCACGCGAATCCCTGTATCGCGTCCACCCGCTCCGCTCCATCCGGGGTGGCGACCCAGTCGCGCTCCAGATAGCCGCACGCGCCGCCCTGGTGATGCTTCGTAATCTCATCGGGAGCTCCCGCCGCGGCATATCCCCTCGCCGCCACCGCATACAAGTCCGCCGAGGTCGTCCCGGCTCGCGTCGCGTGCAACAGCTCCGCGTTGATCCGGGCAGCCTTCTCGAAATTCGCCGCCAGACCTGTCGGCATGGCGCCGAAATGCACGAAGCGCGTAATCGAGATCACCATTCCATGCTGGCGCGCGCACAAATTCAGCATTCCGTACTTCTGCAGCACTCCGCTGCGGGGCACCGCATGCTTATAGCGAAAGATTCGCTCATCCGTGCCCATCAGCTGCACCGTCGGCGTAATGTGCTGTTCCAGCAGCTCCGCGGAGATGCGCGCTGCCATCTCGTCTTCCGTCACGCCTGGCGCCAGCCCCTTCAGCACACGCGTGGTCGCCTCAGCGACGGCCGCCCCCAGCTTTCTGAAACGCTCTGCCTCCCCCGGCAGCAGCGGCGTGCGCAGCGGCGTCAAATGCGCCGGATAGAATCCCGTCCTCGCTGTGTCGGAACCAATCTCCGCTCCCCCCGCCTGCCGCGCCAGATCGCTGGCCTCATCCTGAGTCCACGGATACAGAACCGGCTCGCAGTCCAGGCCCGCAAATTCCTCCGCCGCCAGGCGCGGTCCCTCATTTTCAGGAGCAATGTAGTAGCGCTTACCGTCACGCGTGATCAGCAGCGAGCACACCGCCGTTTCCGCGCCCAGCGCCACCCGCGCTTCCACGCGTCCAGCCGTAACCCATGCCAGATTTTCGTGGCGGCTCAGCAGCACGGCCGACCAGCCATGCTCATCCATCAGCGCGGCCAGGCGTTCCTGTTTGGTTTCGATTTCCTCGGCGATAGTCTCGGGCAAAACAGCGGCAGTCGTCACGGCAAGTTCCTGTCAGGTTAGGGGCGGAGCCGTGCCGGCTCGCCGCGTGGATGCGCTCAGGCGCGATCGTAAAACCGGAAAAACAGCGACTGTCTTGAAACCGCCTCCGTGCGCGCTGCAATCGATGCCATTTGCTGATCGGTCAGAGGCGTGAAGTCTCGCGCCAGTTGAACGTTCTGCTCCAACTGCGGGATCGAATCGCATCCGATGATGATCGTGCTCACCGGCCGCGTCAGCGTGTAGTAGACGGCCTCGCGAATATCCAGTGTTCCCGGCTGTTTCGCGATCACCATCCCTTCCCACGAGTGCTCCTGCTGCTCCAGCGGCGGCGGCGTCCAGCTCGACAGGATCCTCCCCCGCGCCGGCACCTTCATTCCGATAATCCCCATCTGTTTCTCCACCGCCAGCGGCAGCAGTTGATCCTCGAAGCTGAAGTGATGCGGGTCCGCCGCGTTCAGCGCCATCAAAATGCAGTCAAACGGGTGCCGGCGAATCGCCTCCATCAGCGCATCCGGCCGGTAGTGTCCCGTCACTCCCAGATAGCGCACCACTCCCTGCTGCTGCATCGCCACCAGCGCTTCGATTGCCCCGCCTTTATCGAAGATCTGGTTCACATCGGTCATCGTCCCCACATCGTGCAGTTGCCACAGGTCCACGTGATCGGTGTTCAGCAGCTTCAGCGACTCGTCGATCATCCGCATCGACCCTTCGCGCGTCCGCTCCTTCGTCTTCGTTGCCAGGAAGGCCTCGCCTCGCCGCGTTTTCATCACCTCGCCCACGTAGCGCTCGCTCCAGCGCATCGGACCGCCGTAGATCGACGAAGTATCGAGGTAATTCACGCCCAGGTCCAGCGCCCGCTGAATGATCGGCACCGCAACGTCGGCGTTGTTGGCTTTCTCCAGAGCTGCCTGCCCGCCCAGCGAGAATATCCCGACCTTGTACCCGGTCCTGCCCAGATTCCGCGTCGGCATCGCATCCTGGGTCCGCGGGTTGTTCGGCATCGTCTGCGTGGTGGACGCGGTTGCGGCTGAGGGAAGCGCCGCTCCCGCAAACACAGCCGCAGCCGCGGCCGTACTTCCTTTCAGGAACGCACGCCGGTCCTGCCGAATCTTTTTGTCCATGGCGAGACCTCTTCCGTGAGGTAACAAACCGTTTTACCACACATCAAAGACAGCAGTATCCCGCTCTGAGCGATGCGCCCGTAACGGAAGAAACGGGCACGCAAAGAAAAGAGGGATGGCCATCGGCCATCCCTCTCTCAGTGTGCTGTTTCGCCTGGTTTAGCGGTGCGGGTGGTCACCGCCGCCGTGACTCTCATTGTGCGGGTGACTGTTATTGCTGTGCGCCGGATGACTCTGCTGCTTCTCCTGCGTCCGCCCGCGATTCTCCGTTCCGCGATTGTTGCTCGCCGGACGAGCGTTGTTCTGTGCCGGTCTGTTGTAGTTCTGCGCCGGACGAGCGTTGTTCTGTGCCGGTCGGTTGTAGTTCTGCGCGGGGCGGTTATAGTTCTGCGCCGGACGGCTCTCGGCTCCGCGGTTGTAGCTGTTGGCCGCCCCACGGTTGTAGCCTGCCGCTGCGCCGCGGTTATACCCAGCACGTGCTCCGGCTGCGTAGCCACGGTTGTATCCGGCTGCGCGGGCGTTGGCGGCGACGCGAGCATTGAACGCCCGGGCGCCAGGTGCACGGTCAAAGTAGCCGAAGTGCCCATGGTTCACCACCGTGTAGCTGCGCGAAACCCACACGCCGCCGTGGTAGGCGATGTACGGATGCGGTCCCCACGCGAATCCCCAGTGGCCCCATCCCCAGCCCCAGTGCGACCACGCGCCGATCACCACGCCGAACCCGAATCCAATGCCGATTCCGGCTGCCAGCACCAGTCCCGGAGGCGGAGGCGGCGCGTACCACGCGAACCACGGATGTCCCCATCCCCATACCACCCAGGGATTGTAGTAGGGCACATAAACCACTGCCGGATTCGCCGGCGCAATCACGATGTCCGACGGAGCATACGTTACAACGTCCTGCGGCGTCGTGCGGAGCTGGCCGGAGTTATAGGCCTGCTGCCGGTCTCCCTGCACCGCGTTCATCACATCCTGCGGCTGGTTGTAGTAGGCGTTGCCCAACTGCGTCGTCCAGTCCAGGTTCTTGTCCATGTTCGACAGCACCGATGGAAATGCCGTCAGCGCTTTCACGCTGGGATCCCACGGCTGCCCGTTCACCATCTGCGCCAGTTGATCCGGAGGCGCGCCCTGGTTCGACTGCACGAACCGGTCCGCATCCACAATCTGCGTCGGATACGTCGCCGCGGCCAGCACCTGTGCCACCAGCGAATCCGGATATAGCGCGATCGGAGCCACCAGCTGGTCCAGTTGCTCCGGGCTCAGAGCGTTGTACTGCTGCGGCGGCGGACCCTGATCCTGATCGGGCGGAGGCGCACCCTGCGATTGGTCGGGCGGAGGCGGCGGAGGCGCTTCCTGCGCCCAGGCGACTCCGAGCGGGACCATCAGCCAGATCAGCATCAGTGCCAGGCCGCGACGGCCCAGCTCCAGAGATACGGCCGCAAGGCTTCGCGCCGCTTTGCGGGCCGCCGTGGGTAAACGATCAGGAAGTTCGTTCATGGGGTTTCCTCTCAGCCCTTCCCGGGCCATTTACGGCTGCGCTCGGAAATGGGGCTCTTACAGGTTATGGGACACAGTCGAGCATGGGAAGTTGCGGCAACCAGAAAAGTTGGCTGTGAGGCTTTAGACGACCGAATCGAAAAAACGCCGCAGCATCCGGCCCACCAGTTCCGGCTGTTCAAATGGAGCAAAGTGACCCGCATCCGCGATCTCGTGGTATTCGGCTCCATATCCGCCGTTCCGGATCTGTTCCGCCAACAGGCGCATGTCCGCCGGTGTGCTCCCGCCATCTTCGCCGGCGGCAATCACGCAGCAGGGCACTCGCATCGTTCGCGCGGTCGCCACGGAATCCGGCCGCGCCGCCAGCCCCTGCTGCACCGCGATCACCGCTTCCGGCCTCACCGTCTGCATCATCTCTCGCGCTTCCGCGACTTTTTGCGGCCAGCGCCGCCGCGCCGTCGGCCCAATCAGCGTCTCCAGCATCGACTCGATGAATTCCGCCGTCCCCCGCTCGCGAATCTTCGCGATATTCTCCTCACGTTTCGCCCGCGCCGCTTCGCTGTCCGCCTGTGGCCGGCTGCAGCAAAACGCCAGCGCCTCCACGCGCCCCGGCATCGCCCGCCAGATTTCGTACAGCGTGTATCCGCCGATCGAGCAGCCCGCGAACAGGGTCTTCGCAATCTCCAGATGATCGAGAAGCCGCCCCGCGTCAGCCGCCAGTTTTTCTACCGTAATCGGGCCTTCCCCCGCCTCCGACTGCCCATGTCCCCGCAGATCGGGCACGATCACCCGGTACTTCGGTGCCAGAACCTCCGCCATCGGCAACCAGAACCGGTGATCGACCGGCGTGGGATGGAGAAGCACCACGCCTGGCCCTGATCCCAGGGAGGTGTAAAACAGCTTGTCGCCGTCGGAATGAAAGAACATCGTTTCTCAGGATAGACCGATCCGCCCTACCCCTGGCTGGGCGGCTGATACGGCGAGGCCGGCGGTGGCAGCACGATCGGCTCTTCCGGCATGACAATCCAGAAGATCACGTAGGCCAGCAGCCCCGCTCCGCCGCCGAAGACCGTCAGCAGCACCGTAATCACGCGCACCCACACCACGTCCCACGCATATGCATTGGCCAGACCCTGGCACACCCCGGCAATCATCCGCCCCGCCCGCGGCCGCACCAGACGTGTTACCGAGGCCGGATAGGGGCCCGGCGCCCACGTTTGCGCCCCGCATCCGGGGCAGAAGCGCGCGTCGTCCGCCATTGCCTTTCCGCAGTTCCTGCAATAAATGGCCATGGTTCTATCCTCCCCCGTTTCTCTCCGTCGCGATGCAAATCCTGGAGCCTGTTATTAACTTTCCCGCGGAGTGGCGTTGCGAGAGAAAATCGCGCCAGACCAGGCGGAGGACGAAGGCTGTGGCGGGTCCACTGTCGAGTCCGAACAACGAAGTATGGCGCGATTTTCACCGCAACCCGAAGGGCTGGGGCGAAATTTCCCCATTTCCGCGTCGCTCGTCGCTCGTAGATTCCCGATATTCCTCGCTCCTCGCTCCTCGAACCGCGAAAAATTTGCTCCCGGCGCCACCCGCCGGAAAGCTAATAACAGGCTCCTAGCATAACGCTGTTCCTGAGCGCTCGGAAGCTAACCGCCCCCGCGCCCGTTCCCTGCGTACAGCAAGGAATACGCGGTCCGAACCCTGCCGGTTCCCGAGTGCCGGAAGAGGCTGTTTTCGGCATCTCATCTCCAGGACCGTCAAAAGAGGGGGAGTCTGCGCCATGCAGCGATTGCAGGGAAAAGTCGCCATCGTCACCGGAGCTGGTTCGGGCATCGGGCAGGGAATCGCCAGGCGCCTCGGCTGCGAGGGCGCCAAAGTCATCATCGACTACATCGGCAGCGAGGGCGGCGCGGAACAAACCCGCGAGGCCATCGACTCCTGCGCCGGCTCGGGCGAGGGCGAAGTCGTCCAGGCCGACGTCACCAGCCTGGGCGACGTCCGCTGCCTCGTCGACGAAGCCTGGAAGCGCTTTGGCAGCGCCGACATCCTTATCAACAACGCAGGCATGGAAATCCGCTCCGATTTCTGGGACACCACGGAAGAGGAGTACGACAAGGTCATGGCCGTCA
>JASIAO010000100.1 GCA_030041955.1 Acidobacteriaceae bacterium
GGCGTATTCGTCGTGAACGTGTCCTCTTCCAGGTCATCGTGTCGGAACTGCGCTTTGATGAACGCCTCCGCCTTCGCATGCCCCGGGCTCCCGATCCACCGCGGCCCCGTCGCGTCGACATATTGCCGCGTGTACTCAAACGCCTTCGCCCCATCGAACTGCGGCAGTCCCTTCACCTGCGCGAGGCAGGGAAGCGCCAGCATCGCCAGCGCCGCGGCCAGAACCTCCGTCCACCTCACTGGCCTGCTGCCTTTGCCGCACGTTTCTTCCGCGTCGCCGGGTGTACGAACCACGACACTCCGATGCTCAACACGTACAGTCCCAGCATCGGCGTCGCAAACACGCACATGGTCAGCACATCCGGCGTCGGCGTGATGATCGCCGCAATAATAAAGATCAGCAGAATCGCGTAGCGTACGTTTTTCCATAAGAATCGCGGGCTTACTATGCCGAACAGCGAAAGAAACATCACCAGTATCGGCAGCTCGAATGTAATCCCCAGCCCCAGAATCACCGTCAGAAACAGGCTGGTGTACTCGTTGATCTCGATGAGCGGCCGGAAATCCTTGTTGAAGCTCAGCAGAAAATCCAGCGACTCCGGATACACCCACCTGTATCCGAAATACGCGCCCGCCAGAAACAGCGCCACCGTTGCCGTCATAAACGGCACCACGTACCGCTTCTCGTTCTGGTACAGCCCCGGCGAGATGAACAGCCACACCTGATAGAGCACGAACGGCGACGCCAGAATGCACCCGCCCAGGAAGCTGATCTCCAGGTACATGTTGAAGGGGTCGATGGGGTTGTTGTAGATCAGCTGCGTCGGCATATGGTGCTGCGCCAGCGCCCACGTGATCGGCGCTTGCATGAACGCGTAGATCTTCTCGTGAAAGAACCACGCGACAAAAAATCCGCCGATCAGATACAGCGCGGAATGAATAATCCGCCGCCGCAGCTCTGCCAGATGTTCCAGCAGGCTCATACCGGGCAGTTCCGCGCGCTCCGTCACCGCGTTCCGCGCGCGATCCACCAGATCAATCATGCTCGCCGCTCCCGCCCGTCGTCTCGC
This sequence comes from Acidobacteriaceae bacterium, assembly GCA_030041955.1. GTDB lineage: Bacteria > Acidobacteriota > Terriglobia > Terriglobales > Acidobacteriaceae > Palsa-343. Next base: position 1,070 of record JASIAO010000100.1, read on the forward strand.
CCGCGGGAACCGGCTCTGTCTCCGCCGTCGCTTCCATTGCTGCGGGTTGCGCCCCGTTGCTCGCCGGCAATTTTGGCGACCTCACCATCCCCGTCCCGCTGCTTGGCTCACTGTCCTCCGCAGCCGTCACCCCAGGGCTCTCCGCGCTCTCTGCCTCAGCCTGCGGCTCCGCCACCGGCGTCGCAAACGGCCTGGCCGCGCTCACCGTGACACCCGTACTCGGCGGCAGGATCGTCGGCGCAACCTCTGCTGTCGAACTCGCCGCCGTTCCTTCGACCGTTGCCGGCAGCGCCGCCGCCATTGCGCTCGTCGAAGCCGCGCTCAGCGCCTGCGACTCGGCCAGCTTCTTCCGCCGCTCCTCATCCTCCATGTTCCGCAACTCTTCCTGAATCTGGAACTTGAATTCGTTGCTGGCGCGGCGGAACTCGGCCAGCAGCTTGCCCAGTTGTCTTCCCATTTCCGGCAGCTTCTTCGGCCCAAACAGCACCAGCGCCAGCAGGAAGATGAAGGTGTAATCGCCGAAATGCATGAATAGCTCATGATACCTGCCGTTGCAAACGCCCCACAAATACCTGATTCAGGCTTACCCTGATGTCAGAAAAATCCCGGCCCCTTCACCGGACCTGGCCATGACGGAACCCGCGCACCCACGCATCGCCGCGTCCCTCGCCGCGCTCTTTCGCGGCTACGACGGACCACCCTTTGCCGTCCGCCTCTGGGACGGCTTCACCTGGTCCTCGTCTCCTGAATCGGTCTGTACCATCGTCGTCGCCTCGCCTGCCGCGCTGCGCTCCCTGCTGCTTCATCCCAGCCAGCTCACCCTCGGCGAAGCCTTCCTCCACAAACAGATCGACATCGAAGGCGATCTCTTCTCCGTCTTTGAAGTTGTCGAGCATCTTCTGCGCCGGCCCCTCCCGCTGCGCCGCCGCCTACTACGTTCCATCCTCGCCCTCGGCCACTCGATCCTCCACGGCGCTACCCATTCCCGCCGTCGCGACCGCGCTTCCATCGCGTATCACTACGACCAGCCCCTCGACTTTTTCCGTGCCTGGCTCGGACCAACCCTCGTCTACTCCTGCGCGTATTTCGAATCCCCCTCCGACTCACTGGAAGAAGCCCAGGAGCGCAAGCTCGATCTCATCTGCCGCAAGCTCCGCCTTCAGCCCAACGAGCGTTTCCTCGATATCGGCTGCGGCTGGGGTAGCCTCATCCTCCATGCCGCTGCCCGCCGCCACGTCGACGCGTACGGCATCACCCTCAGTCAGCGGCAGGCCGCTGCCGTCGAAGAGCGCATCGACGACTCCGGCCTCGCTCACACCTGCCACGTCCGCCTGCAGGACTATCGCGACCTTGATCCCTCCCACTCTTACGACAAAATCGCCAGCGTCGGCATGTCCGAGCACGTCGGTCTTCGCAATCTCCCGCTTTATTTCCGCATCGCGCATCGCCTCCTCAAGCCTGGCGGCGTCTTCCTCAACCACGCCATCGCCCGCGCCGCTCACTCCGCGCCGCGCGGCACGGACTCCTTTATCCGCCGCTACGTCTTTCCCGATGGCGCGCTCGTCACCGTCACTCAGGTCATCGCCGCCGCTGAAGCCGCAGGCTTCGAAGTCCGCGACGTCGAAAATCTCCGCGAGCACTACGAACTCACCCTCCGTCGCTGGGTCCAAAGCCTGCGCCGTCATCAGACCGCGCTGCTCCGCCAGGTCCCGGAGACCACGTACCGCATCTGGCTCCTCTACATGGCCGGTTGCGCCGCCGCATTTCGCCGCGGCGACCTCGGTGTCTATCAGGTGCTCCTCAGCCGCCCCGATCGCGGCTCCAGCCGCCTGCCTCTCGCCCGTGCCGACTGGTACCAGTCCGCAACTCCCGCCGAATCTTCGACGTCAATCCCCGGCTCTGCGAATGCGTTACGGATGCGTTAAACTGATTGCACTGACGGCACTTCGCGGGCCCCGCATTTTGCGACCATCCCGCACCGGTGGCGTCTAAAGAAGTGAAGGCTGCAACATCCCCGTCGGCTGAGCGGACTATCGCGGCGAGTCGACTGCAGCCCGAGAAGGGCTTTCAACATCCCCGTCCAACTTGGGCACGTCCCGAAGCGGACTGAAGGCGGCATTGCTTTGAACGTACTCGAAGAAGTTATCGAACCCGTATCCGCGTCTGCTGAGGCAGAGGCCTGCTCGCTCGACAATTACCTCGCCCTGCCCGATCACACCATGGACGAGCGCATTGCCGCGGCGCGCCGCGCTCTCGGTACGACAACCATCCTGCTCGGCCATCACTATCAGCGCGACGAGGTTATCCGCTTCGCCGACTTCACCGGCGATTCCTACAAGCTTTCCAAAATCGCCTCGGAAACCGACGCGAAGTACATCGTCTTCTGCGGCGTTCATTTCATGGCCGAGAGCGCCGACGTCCTCGGTCACGAAGGCCAGCAGGTGATTCTTCCCGACCTCAACGCCGGCTGCTCCATGGCCGACATGGCTGAGATCGGCCAGGTAGAAGATTGCTGGGAGACTCTGCTGCGCGCCGGCATCTCCGCTGCCGACCTCGTCCCCCTCACCTATATGAACTCCACCGCCGCCATCAAAGCCTTCTGCGGTGAACGCGGCGGCCTCGTCTGTACCTCCTCGAACGCGCGCGCCGCCTTTGACTGGGCCTTCGCCCGCGCCAACAAGATCCTCTTCCTTCCCGATCAGCACCTCGGCCGCAACACCGGCCACGCCATGGGCATTCCCCTCACCGACATGGTCGTCTTCGACCCCTGGCAGATCGGTGGCGGCGTCAGCCCCGAGCGCCTGCGCGCCGCGCGCGTCATCCTCTGGAAGGGCCACTGCTCCGTTCACCAGCGCTTCCTCCCCGAGCACGTCGACAAAGTCCGAGCCAAATACCCCGGCATCAAGGTCATCGTGCATCCCGAGTGCCGTCTCGAAGTCTGCGACAAAGCCGATCAGCTTGGCTCAACCGAGAAGCTCATCAAAATCGTGAAGGACGCACCCGCCGGCTCCTCATTCGCGATCGGGACGGAGATCCATCTCGTCCATCGTCTCGCCAACGAGTTCGCCCCGCAGGGCAAGCGCATCGTCACCCTCGACGATACCGGCTGCCTCTGCACCACCATGTACCGCATCAGCCCGCAGCACCTCGCCTGGGCGCTCGAAAACCTCGTCGAAGGCCGCGTCGTCAATCGCATTCAGGTGCGCGACGACGTGAAATACTGGGCGCGCGTAGCCCTCGACCGCATGCTCGAGATTCGAGGCTGAGGCACTATCCGGTCTCCAATCCCCGGCAAGACCGGCGACCAGGAGCCGGGAACTAACAACCGTGAACTAGCAACTGACAACTGGCAACCAGCAACTTCTCCATGAAGACCTTCACCCTCGACGAAGCCCAGTCCGTGCTCCCCGTGCTCGAGTCGCTCCTCAACCGCGCCATCGAGGCGCGCCAGGCTGCCTCCGAGCTCCAGGAAGAACTCTCCGCGCTCAACCGCCGCGTCTTCATGATGGGCGGCATGAACATCGACATCGGCGCTGTCCAGCGGCGCAAAACCACCCTCGAAGCGCTCGTCCAGCGTGCCAAAGATTCGCTCCAGGAAATCGATGCCATCGGCGTTCAGGTCAAGGACCTCGACACCGGACTCCTCGATTTCCCCTGCATCCTCGAAGGCGAAACCGTGCTTCTCTGCTGGAAGCGCGGCGAGTCCCGCATCGAATTCTGGCACCGCATGGAAGACGGTTTCCGCGGACGCCAGCCCATCGACGCTCGCTTCCGCCGCACCGCCCCCGAAAAACTCAACTGAGCCGACCGCTGCCTCCTGTGTCTGCGCGAAGCGCGGCTGCCTGGACGGCCAGTCCCGAAGCGCGGCTGCCTGGACGGCCAGTCCCTGACATTTGTCATCTCGCTTTCCTGACATTCCCCACTGCCGCCTTTCGGCGCGCCGCGCGATTCTTTTCTTGCCGCTGAGAATACCGGCGGCAGGAGAAAAACGATGTCAGCTTCCGCCGTCATTTCCCCAGCGAGTCACGCCGCACCCGCCGCCTGGCCCGTTCCGCTCTCCCAGACCCGCACCGTCGCCCGCCTGCACTCCATCACCAAACGCTACGGCCCCACCCTCGCGCTCGACAATTTCTCTCTGGAGCTGCGCGCCGGAGAAGTCGTCGCCCTGCTCGGTCCGAACGGCGCCGGCAAAACCACTGCCGTGCGCCTGCTCCTCGGCCTCATCGCGCCCACAGCCGGCACCGTGCGCGTCCTCGGCCGCGATCCCCGCGATTCCGACGCGCGCACCCGCATCGGCGCCATGCTCCAAATTGGCCGCGTCCCGGAAATGCTCCGCGTCGGCGAGCACATCGACCTCTTCCGCGCCTACTACCCCAGCCCGCTGCCCACTGCCGAAATCATTCGCGCCGCCAAACTCGAAGGCCTCGAAAATAAAATGTTCGTCAAGCTCTCCGGCGGACAAAAGCAGCGCGCCCTCTTCGGACTCGCGCTCTGCGGCAATCCCGACCTCATCTTCCTCGACGAGCCCACCGTCGGCCTCGACGTCGAATCGCGCCGCGCCATGTGGGATCGGATTCGCGCGCTCTCCGCCGCCGGCAAGACCGTCCTGCTCACCACCCATTACCTCGAAGAAGCGGATTCGCTGGCCAGCCGCGTCGTCGTCATCAACAAGGGCAGGACGGTCTGCGAAGGCACACCCGCCGAGATCAGGAACCGCGTTTCCGGCCGCCGCATCCGCTGCATCACCCGGCTCACTGGCGATTTCCTCCTTACGCTGCCCACCGTTTCCGAAATCCGTGAGGACCGTGAAGCCGTCGTCATCTTCGCCGAGCAGCCCGAATCTGTTGTCCGCGAGCTGCTCCAACGCGATCCCACGCTCCACGGCCTCGAAATTTCTGCTGCTGCACTCGAAGACGCATTCCTCGCTCTCACCAGCGGCCATGCGGCAGCCGATGTGGCGAGCTGAGCTGTTTTTGAAGGGGCACGGCTTCAGCCGTGCCAATCAGGTCACGGGAAAATTGGGGCTTCAGCCCCTGAGGAGAACCATCATGGCCACCCAATCCATCACCCTCCCCGCCGCGCAGCCCGCGCCCATTCGCTACGCCCGTATTCTCGCCAAGGAGACGCTCTGCGAGTGGCGCCGTATGCTCCGCACCAAGGTCTTTTCGCTCTCCGTCATCGGATTTCCCGTGATGTTCTACCTCCTCTTCGGCAGTGCCAACCGCGGCACCAGCTTTGCCCGCTACCTCGTCGCGGGATACAGCTGCATGGGCGTCGTCTCGGCCTGCCTCTTCGGCATCGGCATGGGCATCGCGCTCGAGCGCGCCCAGGGATGGCTCGAGCTCAAGCAGGCCAGCCCCATGCCTCGCGCCGCGTATCTCGTCGCCAAGGTCATGAACTGTGCCGCGTTCTCCCTGCTCATCGTCGCCGCGCTTCTTATCCTCGGCATCACCATCGGCGGCGCCACGCTCACGGTCGCTGAAGCCCTGCGCCTCACCGCCGTCATCCTCGCCGGATCCATCCCCTTCTGCGCCATGGCCCTGCTCATCGCGCTGCTCGTCCCCGCCAACGCCGGGCCCGGCATCATCAACCTCATCTATCTGCCCATGTCCTTCGCATCGGGCTTCTGGATGCCCATCACCTATCTCCCCCACTGGCTGCAGAAGATCGCTCCCGCGCTGCCCACATATCACCTCGCCCAGCTTGCGCTTGCCATCTTCGGCTTCGCTCAGCCCGGCCGCGCTCTGCTCCACTGGGAAGCCCTGGCTGGATTTACTCTGTTGATGCTGGGCGCGGCGTGGCTCGTCTTCACGCGCACCGAGGCCAGAGCATGAATTCCTCCAGCTCCAAACCGCAGGGCGTCTTCGGCGAGTGCGCCAGCTCCTCCGAGGTCTTCCAGTCGCTCCTTTTCGATGATTTCAAAGATGCAGAGTTTTCCCTGCGCGGCCAGACCCTCATCGGCAATCGGAAAAAGCGCGGCGGCCGTTTCTTCGATTTCATCTGGATCATCTACTCGGTCTTCTTCATCATCGATCCCATCCAGCGCAACACACGCATCGTGTGGATCGAATTCGCCGTCGCCTACTCCCTGTTCGTTGCCATTTATGTGGGCATCGTCTATGCCCCCACGCGGCGCCGCCAGTTATGGCTCCTCGGCGCAATCGCCGTGCTGGGCGGGGCCTATTATCCTCTCAACGGCGGCGCGGCCGGCATGTTCATCTACGTTGCCGCCTTTGCGCCTTTTATTACCGAATCCATCTCCATTTCCGTCATCGCCATCGCGGGCTCGGCCCTGGCTGTCGCCGGCGGCGGCTGGGTTCTCCACTACACGCCCTGGAGCTGGCTCATCTGCGCCTTCTTCTGTCTCGCCGTCGGAGCCGCCAATACCGTCGCTGCGCAGCGTATGCGCTCCGGCTTCGCGCTCGGCCGCGCGCATCAGCAAATCGCCCACCTCGCCAAGCTTGCTGAACGCGAACGCATCGCCCGCGATCTCCACGACGTTCTCGGTCACACCCTCTCCGTCGTCGTTCTCAAATCCGAGCTGGCTGGCAAGCTCATGGATCAAGATCCCGCCCGAGCCCGTCAGGAAATCGGTGAGGTGGAGCAGATCGCCCGCAAAGCCCTCACCGACGTCCGCGAAGCCATCCGTGGCTATCGCTCTGAGGGCCTCGCCGCCGAGATCGCCCGCGCCCAAAAAACCCTCGATGCTGCCGGCGTCACCCTCGAGTGCGACTCCAACCCTCCGCAGCTTGCGCCCGCCGAAGAAACCGTCCTCTCCCTCATCGTCCGTGAAGCCGTCACCAACATCGTTCGCCACGCTCAGGCCAGCCGCTGCCGGCTCGCCTTCGAAAGCAGCGCCGAGTCCACAGCTCTCATCGTCGAAGACGACGGCCGCGGAGGCGTTTGCGAGGAGGGCAACGGCCTGCGCGGCATGCGCGAGCGCGCTGAATCCCTCGGTGGCCAACTCCGCATCGACTCCGCCAGCGGAACCCGCCTTCGCATCGAAATCCCCGCTCAGGCTTCCATCCAGGATCCCTCCGCGCCATGAAGAAAATCCAGGTCGTCGTCGCCGAAGATCAGGCCATGGTCCTGGGTGCGCTCGCCGCCCTCCTCGAAACCGAGCCCGACATCGCCGTCTGCGCGCGCGCCGCCAACGGCCGTGAAGCCCTCACCGCGATTGCAAAGCTAAAACCCGACGTCCTCGTTACCGATATCGAAATGCCGGAGATGACCGGGCTCACCCTCGCCGGCGAAGTCCGCGACCGCTACCCGCAAACTCGCGTCGTCATCCTCACCACCTTCGCTCGACCCGGTTATTTGCGTCGCGCCCTCGACGCCGGCGCCAAAGGCTACCTGCTCAAGGACCGTCCCTCTGCCGAGCTCGCCGACGCCGTCCGCCGCGCTCACCGCGGCCTCCGTGTCGTCGATCCTCAACTCGCCGCCGAGGCCTGGGAGAGCGGCCCCGATCCGCTCACCGAACGCGAGCGCCAGATCCTCTGGCGCGCCGGAGAAGGGAAGTCCTCAGGCGAGATCGCCGATGAACTCCATCTCTCCGAAGGCACCGTCCGCAATTACCTCTCTGAAGCCATCAGCAAACTCGGCGCATCGAATCGTATCGAGGCCGCCCGGATGGCCCGTGCCAAAGGCTGGCTGTAACGCCTGAGACACCGTTACTGGAGAAACTCTTGCGCCCCGGCGGCAAATCAGGCATGGTTTTGAGCAGGAGAAAGCTGCTTGCCGTCCGTTCCCCCAACCCGGCATTCGCGCGCTCGTGCGTCCACCGTCCTGGTTGTTGAGGACGATCGCTCCATCCGTTACCTCTTCACCGAAGTTCTGCGCAGCGCCGGTTACGAGGTTATCGCCTGCGAGGACGGAGCCCTCGGCCTCGCCATGGCGCGCGAGCGCATCGACGTCATTCACGCCGTCATCACCGATTCCACTATGCCTGGCCTGGATGGCCGCGAGATGATCGTCGCTATCCGCGCCCTCCGCCCGCGCATGCCCATCCTGGTCGTCAGCGGCAGCGTCGATCACGGCCACGACGGCGCCGTCCGCGATCCGCAGGACCCGCACATCATCTACCTCTGCAAACCGCTCTCTCCCGAACGCCTGACCGTCGAATTGAAAAAACTTCTCGCGTCCCTGCTTTGAATCTCCTTCCTCCCACTTAGGCCTCCATCCCGCAAACCCTCCGCGTGCGATACGATGGAGAGTTTGCTCCAGCTAAATCTTTCATGCGAGACGAACGATGATCATCGGTGTTCCCAAAGAAGTCAAAGACCACGAGAGCCGCGTCGGCATCACCCCTGCCGGAGTCCGCGCTCTCTCTGAGGCGGGCCACAAAGTGCTCGTGGAAACCCATGCCGGCGAGCTGTCCGCCTTTACCGACGATGAATATCAGTCCGCAGGCGCCGAGATCGTCGGCTCGGCCCACAACGTCTGGGGCACCGCCGACATGGTCGTCAAGGTCAAGGAGCCCGTCGAAAAAGAATACGGCTTCTTCCGCGAAGGCCTGGTGCTCTTCACCTACCTGCACCTCGCGCCCGTCCCCGAACTCACCGAAAAGCTGCTCCAGAAGAAGGTCATCGGCATCGCCTACGAGACCATCCGCGACCGCGCCGGAACATTGCCGCTCCTCACCCCTATGTCCGAAGTCGCCGGCCGCATGGCCGTCCAGGTCGGCGCGGCCTATCTCGAGAAAGAAAAAGGCGGACGCGGCGTCCTCCTCGGTGGCGTCCCCGGAGTCCCGCCCGCCAGTGTCTGCATCATCGGCGGCGGCATCGTCGGCACCAACGCCGCCAAAATCGCCCTCGGCATGGGCGCCAAAGTCACCCTCGTCGATCTCAATCTCAACCGCCTGCGCGAGCTCGACGACATCTTCAACGGCCGCATCTTCACCCTCGCCTCCAATTCCTGGAACGTCTCTCGTGCCGTGCAGGATGCCGACCTGGTTATCGGTGGAGTGCTCATCCCCGGCGCAGCCGCGCCCAAAATCGTCACCCGCGAGATGGTCGCCAAAATGAAAAAGGGCGCCGTCATCGTCGACGTCGCCATCGATCAGGGCGGATGCGTCGAAACCGCTCACCCCACCACACACAGCAACCCCGCCTACGAGGTCAACGGCGTCGTCCACTACTGCGTGACGAATATGCCCGCGGCCGTGCCCAACACCTCCACGCTGGCGCTCACCAACGCAACCTTCCCCTATGTGCTTCGCCTGGCGAAGCACGGAGCGAAGAAGGCCATCCTCGAAGACGACGGCATCCGCGACGGCGTCAACACGTACGAAGGCAACATCACCTGCGAGCCCGTCGCAAAATCGCAGAACAAGCCCTGGAAACCTGTCCGCGACCTCCTCGCCTGATCCGGCCCTCCGAGCGATAGAAAAGGGCGCCGCCGATGGCTGCGCCCTATACCGTAAGCCGTATTCCGTACACCGTGTCTTATTGCGTCACCTGCACTCCGTGCTCCAGCCGGAACGTGATCAGAGTCTCCGCCGGCAGGAAAATCTCCCGGTTCCCGGTCATCGCGCTGCCTGCTGTTCCCGCGCCCGCGCCCGCCAGAGCGCCCACCAGCGCGCCTTTGCCGCCGCCTGCCAGGCCACCGATCAGCGCTCCAAACGCGCCGCCGCCGCCGGCAAACTTCGCCGTGCGCGTGCCCTTTCCTTTTTCCACGCGCTCCATCGTGCTCGTCGCTACCGCGTAGCTCCCGCCATTCACTTTCACCCGCTCCAGCCGCAGCTCCAGAAGCGCCCCTCCCTTAAAGTGTCCCAGCGGCTTCGCGTCGATCACCGTTCCCATCGCATGCGACCCACGCGGGATCGCAACCTGCCCGTTGACCACCACGTCATCGGCCACGGTCGCGCCAAACGTCTCGCCAGGCTGGCTGATCTTTGAACCCAGATCCTGATCCAGCCGTACACGGACCCGCGTTCCCGCCGGAATCTCTACGGTCGTAGGCTGCGCAGGCGCCGGCGCAGGCGCTTGTGCTCCCTGAGTTTGATCCGGAGGCGGAGCCGGCGGATTATTCGCTGCCGACTGTGCCGGATTCTCATTGTTGGCCGCCTGATTGTTGCTCTTCTTGCAGCCGCCCAGCGTCAACACACACGCCAGCGTCACCGCCGTCACGGAATACCAAATTCGCATGGATTTCATGTCGCCTCGCTTGGATGCCTGTCTGGTCTGTCGGGTTTCTCCGGTCTTTCCGCTGCAACACGCGTCCCCGCCATTCCGTCTCTTCTCTGCATATTTTCCCGCAGCATGATCCCCAAAGGAGGCCGGTTCTATAATCAACCCTGATTTCAGGACGGATGCTTCTTTGGCCGATTCCCGACAGCGGCGACTCACTTTCATTCTCCTGGCCATCGCCGCCTTTGTGCTGCTCGCTCTGCTCATCGGCCTCAACGCCTTCAACGTCCGATCCCTGAACCCCCACACCACCGGTCAGATCTTCCTTCTTACCTCGCTCTCCATCGTCGTCTTCCTGCTCTTCGTTACCGTTCTCGTCCTGCTTCTGCGCAACCTGCTCAAGCTCCTCGCCGAACAGCGCAGCCAGGTCCTCGGCGCGCGCCTCCGCACCCGCATGTTCATCGGCGCGCTCCTGCTCTCTCTGGTCCCCGCGCTCTTCATGTTTCTCTTTAGCTTTCTGCTGATGAACCGATCTATCGACAGGTGGTTCTCGCAGCCGGCCGAGGAGGTTCGCGAAGACTCCACGCAGGTCACCATGGAACTTTCCCACTACGCCTCGCTCAACGCCCGCGCCGAGGCCGAGAGCATGGCCCGCTCCGCCACCCTGGCCTCTGCGCTCGAAAATAACGACACGCGCGCCATCCTCGGCGAGATGCGCGCCCACCAGATCACCCTCCAGGGCGGCTTCGCCGTCCTCTACCGCGACTCCGTCCCGGTCGCCTCGTACGAGCTGCCGCAATCCTCCGGCTCCGCGCAGGTCCATTCCTGGATCGACCCCGACGATCAGCAGACCATCCCCGGCGGGCAGCCTCTTGCAGCCTCCATCCTCAAAGCCGCTCAGCAGGCCGATGAGCCCATGCTCGACGTCGGCGGCTCCGAGTACGCGCTCGGTTCCGCCAGTCTTCCCGGCGGCGGCGTTATCGTGGCCGCGCTGCCCATGCCCACCGGCCTCAATTCCATCATGGCCGGCCTCAGCTCCGGAGCCACCCAGTACTGGGCGCTCTACCGCCAGCGCCGCATCATCCGCGCCACCTATTTTCTGCTGCTCCTCATGCTCACCGCGCTGGTTTTCTTCTCCAGCAGCTGGCTCGCGGTCTACGTCTCGCGCCGCATCACCAGCCCCCTTGAGGCTCTCGCCGATGCCATGGATGCCATCGGCAAGGGCGACTACCGCCAGCGCGTCACCGCCGAAGCCAGCGGCGAGATGGCCGAGCTCGTCCGCTCCTTCAACCACATGGCCGCCGACCTCGAGCAGAGCCGCCATCAGGCCGAAACCTCCACCCGCGAGCTTTCCGCCGCCAACCTCGCCATCGAGTCGCGCCGCAAGGAGCTCGAGACCATCCTCGAAACCATCCCCTCCGGCGTTGTCACCCTCGACCCCAGCCGCACCATCCTCCTTGGCAACCACGCCTTCGCCGATCTGCTCCATCTCGCCGGACCCTCCACCCTCTCCGGCGTTCCCCTCGACTCGCTCCTGCCCGCGGAAATTACCGCCGAGCTCATCCGCCTCGACCGCCGCGCCCATCGCATGGGGGTCGCCTCTTCTGAGCTCGATCTGCCCACCCCGCGCGGCCCCGTGCATCTCGCCGTCACCATTGCCGTACTCGCGCCCGGCGGCAGCCAGAGCAGCGGCTCAATCCTCGTCCTCGAAGACGTCACCGACCTCCTCCACGCCCAGCGCCAGGCGGCCTGGAAAGAAGTCGCTCAGCGCATCGCTCACGAGATTCGCAACCCTCTCACTCCCATCGCGCTCTCCGCCGAACGCATCCGCCGCCACATCGACCGCAGCCTTCCCGAGTCCCCCGGCGTCATTCGCAAATGTGTCGATGCCATCCTCGGCTCCGTCGAATCCCTCCGCACCCTGGTCGGCCAGTTCTCCGCGCTCGCCGAATTTCCCGTCGCCCATCCGCGCCCTTCTGATCTCAATGAGATCGCGGAGTCCGCGCTGCTCCTCTTCGAAGGCCGCATTCTCGATATCCGCATCGAGAAGCATCTCGATCGCTCGCTTCCTCCCGTCATGGCCGATCCCGAAGCCCTCCGCCGCGCTCTCGCCAACCTCATCGACAACGCCGCGGAAGCCATGCGTGAAAGCCTCCTCCGCGTCATTTCCATCGAAACCTGCCCCGGCGAGCGCCGCGGCATGGCTGAGATCGTCGTCTCCGACACCGGTCCTGGCCTCACCGACGACATGCGCGAGCGCCTCTTCCTTCCGTGGTTCTCAACGCGCCAGCGCGGCACCGGCCTCGGTTTATCCATCGTCGCCAAAATCATTCAGGAGCACGGCGGCTCCATCCGGGCCGAAAACAACTCACCCGCCGGCGCCCGCTTTATCATCGAAGTGCCGCTGGCCGAAACCGGCGCCCTCGACGCAGCCCCTGCTGCTACGCTGACGAAGGCCCTCTGATTTCCCGGTTCCCATGAATCACATCCTCATCGTGGACGATGAAGCGGAGATTCGCGGATCTCTCGAAGAGATTCTGCGCGAAGAAGGCTACGCCGTCTCCAGCGTCGGTACCGCCGCTGAAGCCATCGCCCTCGCGCACGATCCCGTCTACGACCTGCTTCTCCTCGATATCTGGCTCCCCGACCGCGACGGCCTCGAAGTCCTCGCCGACCTTCGCTCCCTCGATGCCGAGTCGCGGCCCGAGGTCATCATTATCTCCGGCCACGCCACCATCGAAACCGCCGTCAAAGCCACCAAGCTCGGCGCTTTTGATTTTCTCGAGAAGCCGCTCTCCCTTGAGCGCACCCTCATCGTCGTCAAAAACGCCATCGAATCCCGCCGCCTGCGCATCGAGAATCTGGAATACCGCCGCCAGCTCGCTGTCGAGCAGTGCATCACCGGTGAGAGCGTCCAGGCCCGCGCTCTCCGCCAACAGATTCAGCTCATGGCCCCCACCAACGGCCGCGTCCTCATCTACGGCGAATCCGGCTCCGGTAAGGAGCTCATCGCCCGCGCCATCCATGCCGAAAGCCTCCGCCGCGATCGCGTCTTCGTCGAGCTCAACTGCGCCGCCATTCCCGAGGACTACATCGAAAGCGAGCTCTTCGGCTATCGCAACGCCGCCGTCGCCGGTGGCCCTCCGGAAAAACGCGGCACCTTCGAGCGCGCCAACGGCGGCACGCTTTTTCTCGACGAAGTAGGCGACATGAGCCTCAAGACCCAGTCCAAAGTTCTCC
>JASIAO010000101.1 GCA_030041955.1 Acidobacteriaceae bacterium
TGATTACCGGGAATGCCGATTCCGAGTACGGCAACGTGAATGGCGGCGAGGTTCTCGTGGTCACGAAATCCGGCACGAATCACTACCACGGCAGCGCCTACATGTATTACCAGGACAACAATCTGGCCAGCGCCAACTCCTGGTACAACAATTACTACGGTCTGCCGATTACGCCTTTCACCCAGGAGCAGTTTGGCGCGACCATCGGCGGCCCGATCATCAAAAACCGGCTCTTTTTCTTCGGGGATTATGAGGGCTTCCGCTATCACAGCGGCGGCATCGGCCAGCTCTCGGTCGCCACGCCGGACATGCGCAGTGGCGATTTTCATGAGATCGGCGTCGGCGCAGCCAATCAGTCGGGCATCCAGCTTTACGACACCCAGAACGGCACTATCCCCTATAGCCAGGCCACGCCGTACGGTAACTGCACAACCAGTCCTATGACCTGCGACCAGATCCCGGTCAACAACCCGGCAGCCAAGTACCTGTTCGCGCACCCTGAGGTCTATCCGCTGCCGAACCATGCTCCTGTCTCTGGCTATGTCGACCTGGGCAATTACTGGGGACCATTTAAGGGCCAGACCCACAACAATCAGGGCGATGTGCGCGTCGATTACACCATCAACGATCACAACACGCTCATGGGCCGCTATACCTACGGCGACGCCTACGATCTGCCCGTCAAATCCACCCTGGCCATCACCTTCCCCACAGGCAATGACTATCCCTTCCAGAGCCTGGCGCTCAACTGGACCCACACATTCTCCCCGTCGATGCAGAATGAGTTCCGCGCCGGCGTCTCCCGCGCGGTCTGGCTCCAGGGCGAGCCGTACGATTCCACCGGCGAGTTCGGCACGCATGGCGACAGCACCCTCGGAATCCCCTTCCCGACACAGGCGTTCCAGGGCTTCAGCCTCATGAACTTCTCGAGCACGGAAAGCGATGTGGGCACAACCGCCATCGCCACCCAGTTCTACGAGAACAACTTCTTCTATTCCGACAACTTCACCTGGCAGCGCGGCACGCACACCCTCAGGCTCGGCGCGCAGATCGTTCGCTACCAGCAGAACAGCTTCTATCCCGGAAATGCCGGCGCGCTCGGCAGCTTCAACTACGACGGCCAGTACACCGCGGACCCGGCGCTGGCGAACACGCCTCCCGGCTACGGCTTCGCCGATTTTGTGCTCGATGACTCCAGCAGCGACTCCGTCGGAGGCGTCGCCGGCCTCGTGGGCTACCGCCAGTATCGCAACGCGTTCTTCGCGCAGGACGACTGGCGAGTGCGCCACAACGTGACGCTGAACATCGGCCTGCGTTACGGCTACGATCAGCCGCTGTACGAGGTCAACAACAAGGAAGCCAACATCATCAACAGCGATCTTGTGCATCCCGATCCCACCGCGGGTGTCTCCCAGATTGTGGAGTATGCCGGGAAGAACAGCGCCAGCCGTTCTCTCTACAACCCGACCTGGACGAATTTCATGCCCCGCATCGGCTTCGAGATCCAGGCCAGCCATCGGCTGGTCTTCCGTGGTGGCTACGGCGTTACGGACTGGCTGGAAGGCACGGGCACCAACCTCCGGCTGACGCAGAACCCCCCATTCCTCTCGAACTTCGCCTATGCCCCCGTGGCCCCCACACTCACCTCTCCAGGGGCAGCGGCGATCGCCGCGGAGAACGGCTTCAGCACGGGCTCCGGAACGCAAACCTTTAACTTCGGGCAGTTCAACGCATGGCCGGCCAATCTCCGTCCGTCGCTCATCCAGCAGTTCAACGTGGCCTGGCAGTACATCATCAACAGCTCAACCGCTGCGCAACTCGGCTACGTCGGCCAGCTCGGCCAGCACCTCATCGTGCCCGAGCAGGCGAACCAGTGGTCCACCCCGGCCACCGGTCTCCTCGCCCCCGGCGACTGCAGCGGCAGCATCGCCCCGGCCGCGCCTTTCTGCGGCCTGATCGGCAACTACGGGTACCTCGCCGAGACGCAATCGGAGGGCATCTCGAATTACAACGCCATGCAGGCGACCCTGCACCGGCGCGCCTCCAGCGGCATGGAGTACACCATCAACTACACGTGGTCCCGGGCGATGACGGACAATGCCGGATTCTACGGCGTTGCCAGCGTCTCCGAGTTCAGCTCTTTCTACCAGAACATCTACGATCCAAAGGCCGACTACGGCCCGGCCGGCTACGACACGCGCAACTCGCTCAATGCCTACGGCGTCTTCCACATGCCCTTTGGGCACGGACGCAGGTTCGGCAGTAACTGGAATCGCGCGGTGGACGAAGCGCTCGGCGGGTGGCAGCTTTCCGGCGATGCCGTTCTGTACTCTGGCTTCCCCATCACCATGTACGGCCCTGAGGACTACAACGTAGACGACTTCGAGAACCACGTCACCTTCTTCCGGCCGCTCCATGTGGTCCATCGCACCATCCAGCACTGGTTCGGTACCGATCCCTCCGCTACCCCCTGCCTGGGCTTCACCGCCGCCGGCAATCCACTCGACAACGGCGCTTGCGCCTACGGCAACGAGTCGTACAACGGTTTCGGTAACGCCCAAAATGGCTCAGAGCGCGCCCCTGGCTACCGCAAGGTGGACGTGGGCGCATTCAAGACCTTTCAGATCGCCGAAGCGCAGTCGCTGGAACTGCGCGGCGAAGCCTTCAACGTGGCCAACCTGGCCAGCTATGCGGCCCCCGACAGCTGGCTGCCCGATTACTCAGTCGACTGGCTGGGCAAAATTGTCGGCACCAATTCCACCCAGCGCATCCTCCAGGTCTCCATGCACTATCGCTTCTGACCTCGCATCACGGAAGCCTCCTCTCAGGCGCGCCGAGAGCGCGCCTGTTTTTTCCCTGGAATGCGCATCTTGTGAAGAGGTCTGCCAGGCCGCTCTCAGACCGCAATTACCCGGATGCCGCGCGAGCAGAAGCCTTCGAGCGCGTCGGGTGCTATCCCGGAATCCGTCACCAGCACGTCGATGTCGCCTGCCGGGCAAATGAGCGCCGGGCTCACCATGCCGATCTTGCTCGAGTCGGCCACGACGATCACCTCTTTCGACTGCCGCACCATGGCACGAAACACCGCGGCCTCGTCCGGCTCGATGGTGGTAGCGCCGCGCAGCACATCGATCCCGCAGGCGCCGATGAACGCCCGGTCCATGAAAACGCCGCTCAGCATCTCGATGGCGGTGGGCCCCGTCAGCGAGAACGCGCCCGCCCAGCGCATCGTCCCGCCGGTCAGCGTCACGTGCAGCGCCGGCAGATTGCTCAGCTCCATGCCGATGTTCACGGCATTCGTGATGATGTGGATGGAGCTGCGATGGCGGATGCAGCGCGCCACCTGCGTAGGCGTGGTGCCGGCGGTAAAGCCCACCGTGTCGTGCTCGCGGATCAGCTCCGATGCCGCCAATCCGATCCTGCGCTTCTCCTCGGCAAACCGGCCCTCGCGCTCGTGAAAGGACGAGTCGAAGCGGAAGGCCTCGTACTGCATCTGGCTGGCCAGCCGCGCCCCGCCATGGGTGCGATGCACCAGGTTGCGCTTCTCCAGCCGCGCCAGGTCGCGGCGCACGCTCGGCGCCGATGCGCCCAGCAGGCCCACCAGCTCCTCCACTGATGCGTTGCCGTGCTGCAGCAGCACTTGCAGGATCTTCTTGGC
>JASIAO010000102.1 GCA_030041955.1 Acidobacteriaceae bacterium
CGTGCCGGATGCGTGCCCGTGTTGCGTGCCGCCAATTGCGGGCGGATTCGCGCCGTTGGCATTGCCGTTGGCTGGGAACTCCGGCGGCGCGACGGCAACCAGCTCAGGAATTTTGGCAAGCACTTTGTCTAGTTGTTTTGAAAGCCAATCGCCGCTTCCTTCGCCGCTGAACGTAATTGAGCCAACTTTGATGTCGATCTTTGAATCGGCCACGACGCCTCCCACGGGGAGCGCTGTCAACCTCGGCAGTGCTCAAATTGCAATAAGGAAATGCACCTAGAGAGTAGCAAATGCAGCAGCCGGTTGTGCAGCGTTATAAGTGCAAAACTGGGCCGCTATTCTATCCCTTACGGGAGTGCCACCGAGAGTGACATCCGGTGATGGTGGCAGAAGAGGCGTGGGAACGATGGGAACGGAGGCCAGTTCCGCCTGCTCCTAAAGCGTTTTACCGTTCCCGAGCGTTCCTGCTAAGTCCTTGATATTACTGACTTTTGGCAGAGTGTGAAGGTGGCACTCTACCGCTGAGTTATGCGCCCGTACAGGGTACAGGGTACAGGGTGCAGGGTGCAGGGAGCAAGTCAGCGTACGGGGTACTGGGCTCAGCGTTCGGTTCCGGTGAGGTGATTCGCCTTTTCTGCGCGATGCACCCGGTATCCTGGCCTGCTTCATCCGGCAGCGTATTTCCTGCGCGCTGGACGCTGCGCCCCGGTCGCTGTATGCGTAGAATTGGGCAGTTACGTATGGTCCCGCGTACCCCGCCGTTCGATCCCGATGAGTCGCCTCGAAAGCCGGAATCTGGCCGGGATGAGGAGCCGGAGGGCGATGAAGACGAGCGCCTGCCGGAAGCCGAGGAGGATGGGGAGTGGGACGAGAATCCTGAAGAAGATTTAACTGAGGATTTGCCGCAACCTGCCGACCCGGATGGGGTTAGCAGGGGTATGGCGACCGTTGCGTTAGACCAGCGGATGTTCGAGGCGGGCGCGGGACGCGCGACCGGCGGGAAACCGAGGGCTCAGGCCGGAGCGGCGGACTGGCGCGCGATGGAAGACGCGGAGATCATGCTCCGGGTGCGCGAGGGCGATGACTCGGGCTTCGCGTTCCTGATCGAGAAGTACCGGAAGCCGATGGTGAGCTTCATGTTCCGGATGGTGCACAATCAGGCGGTTGCCGAGGAACTGGCGCAGGAGGTTTTCCTGCGGGTATACCGGTCGCGGCAAACGTACCGCGCCGAGGCGAAGTTTTCGACCTGGATCTATCGCATTGCGACGAATCTGGGTGTGAACTACGCCCGGGACACGAAGCACGAGCGGATGGCTCAGAATGTGTATCTGGACCAGCCGGACCCGGAGACGGGAACCACGCCGGAAGTGGCGGACTCGCGGCCGGGTATGGAAGAAGAGCTGGTGCGGGACGAGCGAATGCGGGCGATCCGGAAGCACGTAATGGCGCTGCCGGAGCGGCAACGGAACGCGGTCCTGATGCATAAATATCAGGGGCTGGATTACAGAGAGATTGGAGCGGTGCTGCACCTGAGCGAGTCGGCGACGAAGTCGCTGCTGTTCCGGGCGTATCAGACGCTGAGGGAGAAGCTGAAAGGATTTGTGGGCGAGGGCAGCGGGGAGAATGAACGGCCGGTGAGCGGCCGGAGGAACTGAGGTACTTTGTATGATCTGCCGGAAGGTGAAAGCGAGTTTGCCCGATCTGCTGCTGGCGCCGGAGTCGGCGCCGGCGGAGGTGCGGGCGCATGTGGAAAGTTGCGCGGAGTGCGGGCGGGAGCTGAAGGAACTGCAGGCGACGATGGCGCTGATGGACGCGTGGGAGACGCCGGAGATTTCGCCGTGGTTCGACGGGCGGCTGGAGGCGCGGCTGGAGGATGAGCGCACGGCTGCGCCGGCAGGATTCCTGGAGCGGCTGCGGGCACGGTGGACGTTCGGCGAGAAGCTGAGCGTGCGTCCGCTGGCGGCGGCTACACTGGCGCTGATGATCGCGGTCGGCGGCGGAGTGTATGAAGGGGTGATCACGCAGCAGCCGGTGCCGACGCCGTCGCAGGCGGCTTCGCCGGTAATTCGGGATCTGCAGTCGCTGGACGAGAACGCGCAAGTGTTTCAGGAACTGAACTCGATGGATCAGCAGCAGGACGCGGGAGACAACGGCGGGAGCAGCCTGTAGGCCAGAGATTGGTGATCAGCGATCAGCGATCCAATGAGCCCGCAGCGGAAGAGCGACCATGAACTCGGGAATCAGGACAGAAAGAAGAGGGTGCGGATGGCGCCTCGGCCGCGGGCTTGCGCTTGCGGCGGTCCTGACGGGGCTGGCGCTGGGCGGTTCGGGGGCGCAGGCGCAGCGGCGTGGGGGATTCGGCGGGGGGATGCGCGGGGTGCAGATGTCGCGGCCGGCGAGAATGGGGCAGGGACGGGCGGCGCGGCAGAATCGTCGAGCGAAGAACGGCAATGTGCGGCAGGGGCAGAAGGCGACAGGGAATCAGAGCGGGAATCAGAAACCGGCGCAAAATGGAAATCGTGCATACGGAGCGGGAGCGAGGCCATATGCGGCGATGCGGCCGGGGGTGAATCCTGACGGCGGGTATGGAGCGCGGCCAGGGCAGGAGCATCTGCCGCAATGGCTGGCGCAGCACCAGAATATGAGCCCGCAGCAGCAGGAAGACATGCTGCGCCGGGAGCCGGGTTTCAACCGGCTGACTCCGGACCAGCAGCAGCGGGTGATGAACCGGCTGCGCTCGCTGGACGAGCGGCCTGAGCAGGAACGGCAGCGGATGCTCCAGCGGAATGAGATGTTCGAGCGCCTGAGCCCGGAGCAGAAGCAGGACGTGCGAGCGGCGGCGGAGGCGATGCGGCAAATGGCGCCGGACCGACAAATGATGATGCGGCGGGCCTTCAACGATCTGAGGCAGATTCCGCCGGAGCAGCGGCAGGAGATCCTCAACTCGGCGCGGTTTACGAACACGTTTTCGCCACAGGAGCGGCATGTGCTGGGGAGCCTGCTGTCGATTGAGCCGTATCAGTAGAGGCAGCTGAGGCTCGGTTAGCTAAGGTTCGGCTAGCTGAGGCCCGGTCCGCTAAGAAGCGGTCAGCGGGTGATCGAAACCCTATTTCCGGAAGAAATTGCGGGCGAGGAAGAGGACGTTGGCGGGGCGTTCGGCGAGGCGGCGCATGAAGTAGGGGTACCACTCGTCGCCGAAGGGGACGTAGACGCGGACGCGGAAGCCTTCCTTCACCAGGGAAGCCTGCAGATCGCGGCGGATTCCATACAGCATTTGAAATTCGAAGGTCGCGGGGTCGATGCGCTCGGCGCGGACGAAGTCCCGCGTGGCGCCGATCATGGCGGGGTCATGCGTGGCGATGCCGTGGTACACGCCGCTTTTGAGCAGGATCTTCATGAAGGCGACGAAGCTCGCGTCAACCTCTTTCTTGCCGGGGAAGGCGAGCAAGGGTGGCTCTTTGTAGGCGCCTTTGCAGAGGCGGATGCGGATGCCGTCGGCGAGGAGCGTGGCGATGTCGGCAGCGCTGCGGCGGAGATAGGCCTGAATGACGATGCCGACGTGGCCGCGGTTCTCGGAGGCAGCGTGGAGCTTGCGGACGAGGTCGATGGTGGCCTGGGTGTACGGGGAGCCTTCCATATCGACGCGGACGAAGTTATCGGTCTGGGCGGCGTGACGGACGAGCGATGAGACATTGTCGAGGGCGAGCTCGGGGCTGAGGTCGATGCCCATCTGAGTGAGCTTGAGGCTGACGTTGGCATCGAGTTTTGAGGGAGCGATGGCGTCAAGGAGCCAGTGGTAGATTTGGGCCGCCTGGCGGGCCTGGTCGGGAGTGGAGATGTTCTCGCCGAGGCTGTCGAGCGTGACGGCGAGGCCCTGGGAGGCGAGCGCGTTGGCTGCGCTCATGGCGTCTTCGAGGCGGAAGCCGGCCACAAAGCGCGACGACATGCGCCGGCCGGGGGTGGAGCGTTCGACGAATCGGCGCAGCGTGGAATTGCGGGAGAGCGCGATGAACGTAGACCGCAGAAGGGACATTTCACTCCGAAATACGGCAAACGATCCATTTTTGCATAGAGAATGGGGCGGCCTGTGGAATTCACGGAAATTTTTGTTGGGAAAGAGCCGGATTTGGTGCAGAATGGTAACCAGAGTAATCAATGGTGCCAGTAATCGTAGCAAGGTGACCAGGCTGAACGTTCCGGAACGATCTCTCGGAAAACTGTGGAAAACGTGGGAGGCGGGAAACCGCATCCAACGGAGTGAATCACCCGAAAAGCCGTAAACCGGGGGTCCAACGTTGCTCGACTCGTTGCCCCCAAACGTGAACAAATCAGCAGCGCTCAGGATTCACGCGGCGGAGTAATTCGCTGGAAACTCGGAAGCGCAGAAACAAGTGGAGAATTGTCATGGTGAGCAATTGCGCGAATCCGAAATGCGGCAAGCCACTGCACTACCTCCGCGAGGGGCGGATCTTCGTGTTCGAGGTGTCGGCAGGCGGCATAGATGCAAACGGTAAGCGGACGAGGCGGCTGGAGCACTTCTGGCTGTGCGGCGAGTGCTCGCAGACGATGATGATGCGGCAGTCGACGGAAGGCGTCCATGCGGTGACGCGGCCGAGAACGCGGTTCCACCGCGAAATGATGGTTACAGGTCCGGCGATCGCGTCGTAAGCGGCGCGGTTGCGCGGCAGCCTTGAAAAAGCGCCCCTTGGGGCGCTTTTCTTATTGCTCGAATGAAGCGATTTATCCGATTGGGCGCTTTCACCACGGAGGACACAGAAAGCGTAGAAGAACGAGGCTGCACGCTGGGCTTTTGGGGTGGCATCGCGACGGTGGAGTGGGTAATTCGGGCTGGCAGCTATCGCGGAGCATGGCCCGGTGGGCTCCTCGAAGCAGAGCAAGAGGCCGATCTCGGCTTGTTCCCCGTTCGAGGGTGCCGCGAGGGTTGCTATCCATGGCTGCTGGAATCGCGGGGTCACGGTTCGCGATCTACTCGTCGCGCAGCGCCTCGATCGGCTCGATGCCCGAGGCGCGGAGCGCCGGCAGGGCTGTCGCGAGCAGGCCCGCAGCCAGCAGACCCAGCACGAGCGCGGCGATGAGGCTGGCATTGCGCTCCGCGCGCACCGCGACGACGGAGCCGATGAACCGCTGAGCCGCCGCCGTTAGGGCCAGCCCAATGGCCACGCCGATTCCGACCATCCATGCGACGCGGCGGAAGATTCCCTGGACGATGGTTCCGCGAGTCGCGCCGAGGGCCAGACGGATGCCGATTTCCCGCGTGGAGAGTTCGACTTCGTGGCTGAGCAGGCCATAAAGGCCGACGACCGCGAGCAGGACAGCGAGCGCGGCAAACGCGCCGAAGAGCCAGTTCTCCAGACGCTCGAAGGTGAGCACGTCGGCGATGACGGCGTCCATGGTCTGGGGCTGACGCAGCGGCACGGTGGGATCGACCTGCATGAAGGCGTGGTGCAGGGCGGGCACGAGGCTCGAGGGCGCCACCGCGGTGCGGATGACCAGATGCATGCTGCCGGTGGCGTTCATGCTTTCTGCCGGGGGTATCTGCGCGATCAGATAATCCATCTCGGGGAAGGGCGGCTGATAGATCGACTGGCGGATATTCTTCACCACGCCCACAATGAGGATGCGCGGATTATCCTGATCCGGCATGGTTTGGGTCTGATCGTTGTCGCCAATTTCCATCCCCACCGGGTCGCGGCCTGACGGAATGAACTTTTTGACGAAGGCCTGGTTCACCACGCACACCACCCGCGTGGTCGGCTTGTCGAGCCGTGGATCCAGCAGGCGGCCCTCGATGAGCGCATCCTGAAAGACCTGGTAATAGCCCTGGGAAACGAAGCGGACCTCCGCGGGATCGGTGCGGGGATTCCTGAGCGGAGCGGTGCCGTAGATATGGATATGCTCGGAGTTCCAGCCCCACCCCTGGACGGGCAGCATCTGAATGAGGCCGACAGCGCGGACGCCGGGGAGGGCTGCGACCCTGTCCATGAGCGGCTGATAAAAATCGGCGAGGACGTTGCGGCCCTGGTAACGCCCGTGCGGCAAGTCGATTTCCGCGGTGAGCAGATGATCGGGGCGGAAGCCCAGCGAAGCGCTGCGCAGGCGCGAGAGCATGTCCAGCAGCAATCCGGAAACGACCAGCAGGGTGAGAGCCAGGGCCACCTGGGTGACCACAAATCCGGTGCGCAGGCGGTGCTGGCCACGGCTGGTCCCTGCGCCGCCGCCGGATTTGAGCGCCATGGTGGGCGCGATTCCGGAGAGGCGCAACGCGGGGATGAGCGCGGCCACAAGGGTGACGGCCACGGAGATGACAAGCGCAGCGGCCAGCACCGGGACGTTAATCGATACTTCTGCTCCGCGCGACAGCGAGGCGATGAGGAGCATGCGGATGAGGTTGAGCAATCCATAGGCGAGAGCGACGCCGCCGGCCGCACCAAGCGCTGCGAAGACCAGCGCTTCGGTCACGAGTTGGCGCACGATGCGCCCGCGGCGCGCGCCCAGGGCCGAACGCAGCGCGATTTCACGTTCGCGGCGGACGCCGCGCGCCAGCAAGAGCCCGGCTTCATTCACGCAGCCGATGACCAGCACGGCGAGCACCGCGCATAAGAGCAGGCGCAGGGAATTGGCGGTGTCGCCGACGACCCAGGTGGTGAGGTCGACGGCATGCACGATGCGGCCCGCGTTGAACTCGTCGTTTTTGCCGAGTTGGGTGAAGATCGTATCCAGATCGGCCTCAGCCTGGCGAGCGGTGACGCCGGGTTTGAGGCGCGCGACCGTCCGCAGCCAGTGGTTTCCGCGATTGTCGCGCTGGTTGGGGGCGAGATGGAGCGGCGCGTACACGGCGTTGATGGCGTTAATCGGGAAGCGGAAGCCGGCGGGCATGACGCCGATCACGGTGTAGCGATTGCCGTCGAGGTGAATGGTTTGACCGACGACCGACGCGCGGCCGCCGAAATCCTGCTGCCAGACTTCGTAGCTGAGGACGGCGATGTCGTTGCGGCCGTTCTGATCTTCGCCAGGGGCAAACGTACGGCCGAGAATTGGGTTGACGCCGAAGACGTCGAAGAAATTGTCGGTGCCCTGGATCTCGCGCAGGGCCAATGGGCCGGAGCCGGCTTCGAGCCCCACCGTCTGCTGGGTGAGACCGGCGAGCGCGGTGAAGGAATGCGCCATTCGCCGCCAGTCCAGGTACTCGGGGTAGGATGCGGACTGCGGGCTGCCGCTCGCGGAGCGCGTGTCGAGCGCCACAATGCGCGATACGCCGCGATAGGGAAGGGGGCGGATGACCATGGCATAGAGCACGCTGAAGACGGTGGCGCTGATGCCGATGCTGAGGGTGAGGGTGGCGATGAGGGTCGCGGCGAATGCGGGGGACTGGACGACTTGGTGGATACCGAAGCGGAGGTCCTGGGCTACGGAATCGAGGGCCGTTCCCGCCCGCTGGTCGCGGACAGATTGCTTCAGGCGCTCCGCGCCGCCGATCTCGGCCAGAGCAGCGCGGCGCGCTTCCACAGGGGTGGATCCGCGCGCGATTTTTTCGTCGGCGGTCAATTCGATGAAGGTGCGGACCTCATCGTCGAGGTCAGCTTCCACAGCGCGGCGGCGAAACCAGCTACGCCAAAGGCTTTTGGTTCGGGACCAGAGAGCCATCGGGGTCTCCTAACTTGTCTTCAGCGCGTGTGTCATGGCGAGGGCGATTTTCTGCCACTCGGTGGTCTCCTGGCCGAGTTGCCGCTCGCCGGCTTTGGTGAGGCGGTAATACTTCGCGCGGCGGCGATTCTCGCTCTCGCCCCAGAACGAGGTGAGCCAGCCGTTCTCTTCCATGCGGTGGAGGGCCGGAAAGAGCGATCCGGGCTTGACCAGGAAGGTGCCGCGGGTCATCTGCTCGATACGGCGGGAGACGCCGAGGCCGTGCAGTTCACCTGTCACCAGCGCTTTGAGGATGAGCAGGTCCAGGGTGCCCTGGAGGAGGTTGGTCGAATTTCCGGTCAATGCAGTTCTCCTATCGAATGTCTGTAGGAATATTCGGCGGGTTCGTACAGAATGTCAATAGGAGAGTGCGGTCGCGCAGTCTGGCAGTGAACCGAACCCTATCCGTCAGGCATCCCTCCAGCGGTCCTCGGGTATCCTACATTTTGCGGTATTGTGCGTCGCCGCGAACGCTCGTACCCTGATCTGCGGGAGCGCAACATGGATTCACTCGCAAGCGCGCCGGTTGGTGTCGGCGCCAACAGGTCACTACCTCCATTCCTCCGCGAGTGGTCCCTCGAAAATAGCCAGCTTACTTCCTGCGCGGTGCACGATCACCTGGCGCTGATCTACGACAATCAGGAGGAGCAACTCGACATCATCGTTCCGTTTCTGCGGCTGGGTATGGAGCGCGGCGAGAAAAGCGTGTTCATCGTCGACGACACCAATCCGAAGGCGGTTATCGCCGCCATGGAGCGGCACGGCGTGAACGTCGATGCGGCCAGAGCCAGGGGCGCGCTGGCCATCGTCACCAAATACGACGCCTACCTGAAGAACGGCGATTTCGATCCCGACTGGATGATCGGCTTCCTCGCCGAAGCGGTGGAAGACGCGAAAAAGCAAGGTTTCCATGCCGTGCGCGCGTCGGGCGAGATGACGTGGGCGCTGGGTCCGGCGGGCGACGCCAACAACCGCCTGATCGAGTACGAGTGCAAGCTGAATCGGTTCTTCCCCGGGTACGACATGGGCGGCATCTGCCAGTACAACCGGCGGCGGTTCCGGCCAGAGACGCTGATGCACGTGATCCACACACATCCGCGGCTGGTGTTTCGCGGGCAGGTGTGCGAGAACCCGTATTACATTCCGGCGGAGATTTTCCAGGGGCTGAGCGGAGGGATGGAGGATCCGGTGCGGCAGCTGCTGGAGAGCATGGCGGAAAACACGCGCCTGCGGCACCAGCTCACCTTGGAAAAGGAGGCGCTGCGGCGCTCAGAGAAGCTGGCGGCGGCGGGGCGGATGGCGGCCACGATCGCGCACGAGATCAATAATCCTCTGGAGGCGATCATCAACCTGTGGTACCTGCTCAAGCAGGAGAACCTCTCGTCCGAGGGGCGCGCCTACCTGGACGCGATGGGTGGAGAGCTGAACCGCGTCTCGCACATCGCCAGGCAGACATTTGAGTTCTACCGCTTCGATGGGACGGCGAGCCCTGTGGATCTGGCGCAGGTGACCGAGGAGGCAGTGGAGCTTTTCTCGCGGCGAGTGGAAGCGCAGGGAATCGAGATTGAGGTGCGGCACCGCGCCAAGGCCAGCATCTGGGGCCTGGACGGCGAGCTGCGCCAGCTATTCACGAACCTGATGGTTAACGCGCTGGAAGCAGGAGCGGGGAAGATCCGGATTCGCATTTCGCAAAGCCGCGAGTGGAGAAAGCGGGCACGCCGCGGCGTGCGCGTGGTGGTTGCCGATGATGGGTCCGGCATTCCTCCTGCCATCGCCGCGAAGGCCTTCGAGCCCTTTTTCAGCACGAAAAAGGAGAAAGGCACCGGGCTGGGGCTGTGGGTGAGCCAGGGCATCGTGCAGAAGCACGAAGGCTCCATCCGGATGCGCACCAGCACTCGCCCGGGGCGCAGCGGAACGACATTTTCGATCTTCCTGCCGACAGAGTAAGCGAACGGAGCTGGCCGATGGAGGAGAGGTCATCGCGGCCCTGCGGGACACCCCATCCCGGTTAGTTTCGCCCCCCCTTCCGGAGCGGTGATTTCAGGAACAATCAGGAACGGGCCCGAACTGTGGAAGAATCCGGGATTGCAAAGAAGCGGCGTGCCATGCCAGCGGCGCACGCAGTTTTTCGATTGTCTGAAACCGCCCTGTCCCGCCAACGCCGTGCGAAATGGAGCGGCCGGGGCTATGAGAAGCGGCCGGGTCCGCGGCGAGCATTGACGGTCCTCAGGGCGGAGGCGGAACGCGGGGCCGAGACGGGATTTTTCTTCGCGGCGCAGCGGTGGACGGATTCCCAGGCTCCCAGGGATCCATCGTGTTGCGATACGATTTTCGACTCGCCGCAATCCGCGCAGACGGAGCGGATGAGGAGCCGGGATCCTTCGGCGACGAGGGTGTGCGTAAATGCGGGAGCAGAAGGCATGCGAGGTCCCCCCCGGTACGGCCAGATGGTGCAGCTCTCCGCGCGTGCGAACAACCGATATTATGCGCCCAGGCCGGGTGTTTGTTGAATGGGAAAACGACCCCACCCTGCCAAAGGCGAGCAGGATGGGGCACCCGGGAGTTCGCGCGCGGGGTTGACCTGGAAGGCAACCCACCCTATAGTGATTTCAAGCCATGAGTCTGAAGATGAATCCGGCCAGCGGTTGGGGATGTTGTTGTTGCGCACCCCGGACTTGCGGGTAATCTGCACTCAGATTCGATCGGTCACCCCACAAGCCCGCAGATCAGTTTTCCACGCTGACGCGGGTTTTTTATTTTCACAGAAACATCGAGAGAAACGAATGATGGATGCGGCGACAATTCCGGGCAGGGGTGTCGAAGTTGAACCTTCCCTGCCAAAGGCGGGCAGGGATGGGGCACCGTACATGGGCCGACTGAGCCACTTGCAGCTACTGGAGGCGGAGAGCATCTACGTCATCCGGGAAGTGGCGGCGGAGTTCCAGAAGCCGGTGATGCTTTACTCGATCGGCAAGGACTCGTCGGTGATGCTGCGGCTGGCGCAGAAGGCGTTTTATCCGGCGGCGATTCCGTTTCCGCTGCTGCACATCGACACAGGATACAAGTTCAAAGAGATGCTGGAATTTCGCGACCGGTACACGGCGGAGCTGGGGCTGAAGCTGATCGTGTGGCGGAACGAAGAGGCGCTGGCGGCGGGGGCGAATCCGGTGGCGCTGGGGACGCAGAAGTGCTGCGGGTTTTTAAAGACGCAGGCGCTGCTGGATGGGCTGAAGGCGCATGGATTCGATGCGGCGTTTGGTGGGGCGCGGCGCGACGAGGAGAAATCGCGGGCGAAGGAGCGGATTTTTTCGTTCCGCGATGCCGCGGGGCAGTGGGATCCGAAGAATCAGCGCCCGGAGCTGTGGAACCTGTTCAACGGGCGGATTGGGCCGGGCGAGAGTATCCGGGTGTTTCCGCTGTCGAACTGGACGGAGCTGGACATTTGGCACTACATCCATCTGGAAAAGATTCCGATTGTGCCGCTGTACTTCGCGAAGGAGCGGCGGATGCTGGTGCGGGGCGATAGTTTGATTCCGGTGGAGCAGCCGTTTGTGAAGGGACTGCCGGGCGAGGAGCAGTGGGTGAAGTGCCGGCTGCGGTCGCTGGGGTGCAGCCCGTGCACGGGGGCGATTCGTTCGGAGGCGGACACGCTGCCGAAGATCATTGCGGAGCTGATGGAGATGCGGAATTCGGAACGGGCCAACCGGGTGATCGACCACGACACGGATGGATCGATGGAGCTGAAGAAGCGCGAGGGATATTTCTGATGG
>JASIAO010000103.1 GCA_030041955.1 Acidobacteriaceae bacterium
CTAGGATAGGGGCTTTGCGTCCAGCCAGACGCGCTTCGCGCAAAACAGCGCGTGGTGACTAGTGGAAGAGGCTGAGGTCGATCGAGTCGGCCATGGCGGCGTAACCCGCGTCCCCGGGATGCAGGTGGTCGCCGCTGTCGTAAGCAGGCAGATAGGTGAGCGGATTGGCTGGGTTGCGGGTGATCTTGTCGAAGTCGATGACGCCATCGAAGACCCCGCTGGTGCGAATCCAGGTGTTGACGGCCTCGCGAATCTGTTCGCCTTTATCGGTGTAATAGCCGGCTCCCTGATAGGGAGTCAGCGTGGCTCCGAAAATCCTGATTTCGTGCTCGTGGGCGCGAGCGACCAACTGGCTGAGGCCCTGCTCGAGGTCCGCGGCGGTGAGCTTGTAATCGGGACGGTTGGGATCGTGCAGCGCGCCGATGTCGTTGATGCTTTCGAGGACGATGACGTACTTGACGCCAGCCTGGGAGAGCACATCGCGGTCGAAGCGGGCGAGGGCGTTGGGGCCGACGCAGTGGATGAGGACGCAGTTGCCGCCAATGCCTTCATCGAGGACGGAGAGGTTGGCGGTGGCGGGATTGTTGTGGAGGCGGACAGCAAGGTAGTCAGGCCAGCGGTGATTCTGGTTCTCGGTGGCGTACGCGCCGTCGGTAATGGAATCGCCGAATGCGACCACGGCGGCCGCGTGCGGGGCGTCGGGCAAGACGTCGACCCCTTTGACGAAGTACCAGGAGGGGACGATGACGGGGGCGGTGAGGCTGACATCGCTGACGTGATTGCCGGTCTCGATGTAATTGTCCTGCTGTGCGCTGGTGTGGACAGACACGCGGCTGATTTGCTGGAGAGGGAGGTAGAGGCTGATGGCGAGGTTGGTGAAGGCGGGGGTGGGCAGATCCACTGGATCGCTGACGGCGAGCGCGCCGGGTGGGACGACGATGGAGGGCTGACCGCCGAAGGAGAGAGTGTGCAGTGTGCCGGGATCGATGCTGCTTCCGCCGGAGCTTGCACCGGGCTGCGCCGAACCAGGCTCACCGGCGGGCGCTGCGCTCAGGGCGACCGTGGCGGCGTCGATGCGGAGAGGCTCAATACCGAACTCGTTGGTGAACTGAACGCGGAGTTCCTTGCCGGCGATGGAGGTGTGGACGATTTCGCGGAGGGTAGAGTCGACGAGGGTGGGGGTGGTGTGCCAGGGATCTCCATCTAAGGGAGCGGCAGCCCAGGCGCCAACCCAGCGAGCGGGAGCCGTGGGGGTTGGGATTTGGGCGGGAAGGGCGACAGGCAGGGCTATGAGCGAAGCGCAGAGGAGAACGACAGCGCGGGAGCGCAGCATGAAAAAACCTCCGGGAAGAACAGGGTCAGGGTACAGGGTATCGCGCGCAGGAAGCAGAGGCAGCTGCAGGAATCGGCGATATGAAATTTCAGAGCAGTCCCAGGCCCGCTGATCGCGTCTTCGAGCCTACATCCCTCGATTATCGGGCACCCATAATGCGCTGAGGAGATCTCAATCTGTGCGCACCTTCGCTGATGGACCGTTTTCCCGCGCAGCGGACCGGTGCGCGGGGTTACGAAAGGCCCCTCTGATTTGGCGAGCCTTTGTAATTTTTCTGTACGCGGTGCGATCTTCCTGTCGGAACGGATCAAACTGATCTCAACACACAGTCCCCCATGACAAGCAGCTCATTGCGCGGTGCGCAACTGCCGCTGTCCTGCGGAGGTCCCATGAACGCTTTACTCGTGTATCCCAGATTTCCCGATACCTACTGGAGCTTTCGCTACGCCCTGTCCTTTCAGGGTAAGCGCGCCGCGCAGCCGCCCCTCGGGCTCATGACGGTTGCTGCTCTCCTGCCGGCTCCATGGAAGCGTCGTCTCATCGACACCAACGTCGAGCGCCTGAAGGATTCCGATCTCGCCTGGGCCGACGTCGTGATGATCAGCGCCATGCATGTGCAGCAGGAGGATGCGATCGCGATCATTCGCCGCTGCCGCGCGCGCGGCGTCCGCACCGTCGTCGGCGGACCGATCACCAGCAGCCTTCCTGCGCAGGATCTGGAAGCCGACCACATCGTGATTGGCGAGGCAGAAGACATCATCGCGGATCTTGCACGCGAGCTTGAGGACGGAACCGCTCGCCCTGTTTACGAGGCTGCCGAGCGTCCCGCGATGGAACGCAGCCCGCTGCCGGATCTGAGCCTCATCCGCATGAAGCGTTACAGCACCATGACCGTGCAATATTCGCGCGGCTGTCCTTTTAACTGCGAGTTCTGCGACATCATCGAAATCTACGGCCGCAGACCGCGCACCAAACCCGTTGCTCAGGTACTTGCCGAATTCGATCAGCTCTACGCCCGTGGCTGGCGCGGCCCTGTTTTTGTCGTTGACGACAACTTTATTGGGAACAAAGTCCGCGTTCGCGAACTGCTCCGCGCCGTCGCCGCATGGCAACATGAGCACGGTCATCCCTTCCGCTTCATCACCGAAGCGTCGCTAAATCTTTCCGACGATCGTGCCCTTCTGCAATCCATGAAAGAAGCCGGTTTCGCGTCGGTGTTTCTCGGCATCGAGACCCCGGACGAGTCAAGCCTGGCGGCCACGCAAAAACTCCAGAACACGCGGCGCGACCTGCTCGAGAGCATCGCCGCCATCCAGCAGTACGGCATCGAGGTGATGGGCGGCTTCATTCTCGGATTCGACACCGATCGTGAGGACATCTTCGATCGCCTCGTCGATTTCATTCAGAAGAGCGCGATTCCGATCGCTATGGTCGGGCTGCTCCAGGCCATGCCCGGCACGCAGCTCTTCCGCCGCCTCTCGCGCGAGGGCCGCATCCTTCACTCGGGCGGCGGCAACAATACCGGCTGCGATTTGAATTTCCTTCCTCGCATGAACGCCGCCAGGCTCGTGGAAGGTTACCGCTCGGTGCTGCAGCGGATCTACAGCCGCGAGGCGTACTACGAACGCGTGCGGGCGTATCTGCACCGCTGCCGGCCGCAGTATCGGGCAAACATGAACCTCGGTCAGTTGCGCGCCCTGTTTCTCTCCATCCTGCGTCAGGGTGTGCTGGGCAGAGCGAGGCTGAGCTACTGGAAGTTTGTGTTGCTGGCTGCCACGCGTTATCGGAAGTCTTTCGGTGCCGCAATGACCATGGCGGTTATGGGCTATCACTTTCAGATCATGACCGATCGGATCGCCGGCGCTGAAAACTGACGTCGGCTCATCTCCTGCGGAAGCAACGGTCGAGAGAAATCCCGGGGAAGTGGTCCGGAACAGCGTATGCTGAAGGCAGACCGGTCTTCGCGATCGTTCTGCATTTTTTGGCCAGCCCTCGATTATCTGCGTCCGGCCGATTCCGAAAACCTCCCGGGACGGACGCTTTTCCGCCAGTTCACCCCTGCGCTGGCTGCCTGAGTCGAGCCCGGCTCCCGTTGCCAACGCGCCATCACCGGAAATGAGGCACTATGCGTTCTGAGCTGGTCTATTCTGCCGGGCTTCAGATCGAGAACAGGTTTCTTCTCGCCACCATCGTGATGCGGGCGGTTCGCAGCCTGCACATCGACTCCACGCGCACCGAGGACACCGCCAATCGCGTGTTCACGGAAATTGCGAGCGGCCGCTATACGCAGGCAACGTTGCCCGAGCCCGTGCCGCCGCCTCTCATCGAACCGCTGCTGATCACGCCGGCCGCCTGACAAGATATTCGCCGCGAAGCGTCTGCTGATCCGGTTAGAATCGGAGCACGGGCAGGGAAGCGCTGGAACTCATCCGCCGTGAGTTCCGGCCCCTGCGACCAGCAACGGCTGCGAAAGTGGCGGAATTGGCAGACGCACCAGACTTAGGATCTGGCGGGGCAACCCGTGGGGGTTCGAGTCCCCCCTTTCGCACCAAATCTCTCACCACTCGATGCGGTACTCTTGTGGTGATCATGAATCCTCCGAATCCACAGCCGAAAGTCAATCTCACGCAGGCCTCCGACTACCGCGAGATCTACGCCAACTCCGTCCAGGTCCGCGTCAGCGTCTGGGACTTCCTCCTCATCTTCGGCCTGGTCAATCAGCAGTCTCCCGAGCAGGTCAGCGTGCAGAACACCACCGGCGTTTACCTCAGCCCCCAACAGGCCAAGGCGCTCTGGAACATCCTCGGCCAGAACCTTGCCCAATACGAGCAGACCTTCGGAAACCTCGCTCTGGAACCGCAAATCGTTCCCAAAGGGCCGGTACATTAAACGGTCGATGGTGACGGGCTGGGCTGAGCGCGCACGGAAGCTTCCTCTCTGGATTGTGCTGATCGGGGTCTTCGCCGCCGTGCTAGCAGCCCACGCGCCGCTGCTCCGTCTGCCGTACTACTGGGACGAAGCCGGATACTACATCCCCGCCGCCTTCGACTTCTTCCGCACCGGGACGCTCATCCCGTTCTCCACGCTCTCAAACGCCCACCCGCCGCTGCCCTCCATCTATCTCGCGATCTGCTGGAAGATCTTTCATTTCGCGCCAGTCGTCACGCGCACGTCGATGTGCTTCATCGCCGCCATCGCGCTCACCGCCGTGTGGCGCCTGGCGATACTCACGACGGGGAAGTCCTCAGTCGCCGCCGCCACTGTTCTGCTCACCGCGCAATATCCCGTCTTTTTTGCGCAATCCTCGCTCGCGCACGCCGATCTCTTCGCTGCCGCCACAACCCTGTGGGCGCTCGCCTTTTATCTTGAAGAAAAGCCCAGCGCGGCTGCCATCTGCTTCAGCCTGGCCGCGCTCTCCAAGGAAACCGCTATCGTCACGCCCATTGCCCTCGCTGTCTGGGAGAGCTGGCGTCGCCGCTCGCGGCCGGGGCGCATCCGCGCCGTCGCTGCATTGCTCTCACCCGTGCTGCCGCTCGCCGCCTGGTACTTCTATCACTGGCGCCGCACCGGCTACGTCTTCGGCAATCCCGAATACCTCCACTACAACGCCGTCTCCACGCTCACTCCGCGGCGCATTCTTATCGCGCTGATGTATCGCGTCATGCATGTCACCGTGCACATGAACCTCTTCGTTCCGGTGGCGCTCATGTTCGGCTGTCTCCTGCTGCCGCCTGTGCCGGAAGACGAGGCGCAGGCGTCGTCCATCCGGGCCCGCATCGCGCCCTCGCATCAGGGCGTCTTCCTCATCGTCATCGCCGTCAATGTCGTCTTTTACTCCATGTTGGGCGGCGCGCTGCTCACACGCTATCTGCTGCCGCTCTACCCGCTCATCCTGCTGCTTGCTGTCAACACCTTCCGCCGCCGTCTCCGTCACTGGACCAGCTTCGTCGCTCTCAGCGCCGCTGCATTTGTCGCCGGCCTCTTCATCAATCCGCCCTACCGCTTCGCGCCGGAGGATAATCTCCAGTACGTCACCGTAGTCCGCCTGCAGCAGGCCGCCATCCACGAAATCCTCTCGCGGTTTCCTCATCCCGTCGTGCTCACCGCATGGCCGGCCTCCGATGAGCTGCAGAAACCCGAACTTGGCTACGTCACGCGTCCTGTCCCCGTAGTCCCTATCGACGATTTTTCCGCCGTGCAGCTCACGAAGGCCGCCGAGCTGCCTCCCATCTGGAACGCCGCCCTGGCGTTCTCCACTAAATACGACCCGCCGAACCTGCCATTTCGGCTCGGGAGCCGCAGCGAAGCTCTTGATGAGCGCTACTTCGATTTCCACCGCGACCTTCCGCCTGCGCTCATCGCACGCGTGCTCCGCGGAACTGTCGTATGGCGCGCATCCCAAAAGGGCCAGTGGGCCGCCGTCCTCAGTTTCGACCGCACCGTCGGAAGCCACGAAGCGCTGGTGCGATAACTGCGGCCGGTTCCCTCCTCAATGTTCACCAGGCCACGCGTCTCGCCTGACGCTCCGGCCCCCATCCGGGCGTCCCGCACCCTCCGATATACTCAGAAGTGGCATGGCGTCGCAGAAGACCTTCTATATCGAGACCTTTGGCTGCCAGATGAATGTCCATGACTCCGAAAAAGTCATTGGCACGCTCGAGCAGCAGGGCTACGCCCGGGTCGAGACCGAAGAAGCCGCCGACCTTATCCTTTACAACACTTGTTCCATCCGCGACAAAGCCGAGCAGAAGGTCTTTCACCGCCTCAACGACTACAAAGCCCTTTACCGGCAGGGCAAACGCTTCGGCGTGCTTGGCTGCGTCGCCCAGCAGGAAGGCGAGCGCATCTTCGAGCGCGCTCCCTTCGTCTCGCTCGTCTCCGGCTCAGCATCCTACCGCAAATTGCCCGAGATGCTCATCCAGATCGAGCAGGGAGCCACCCGCGTCACCGGCCTCGACGACCGCCAGACCGACGAAACCTTCGAGACCGAGTTCACCGCCCGCTCCAATCCCCACCGCGGCTACATCACTATCATCGAAGGTTGCGACAAGTTCTGCGCCTACTGCGTGGTCCCGTACACCCGCGGCAAAGAGCGCAGCCGGCGCTCGACTTCCGTCCTCGAAGAAGCCCGCCGCATGGCAGACTCCGGCTTTACCGAAATTCAGCTCCTCGGCCAGAACGTCAACTCGTACCGCGACCCGGAAGGGAAGTGCAGCTTCGCCGAGCTCCTTGCCGCCGTCGGCCAGATTCCCGGCATCCGCCGCGTCCGCTTCACCACTTCGCATCCGCGCGACTTTACTCGCGACATTGTCGACGCTATCGACGCCGTGCCCACCCTCTGCGACCATGTCCACCTGCCCGTCCAGAGCGGCTCATCCAACGTTTTGCGCCTCATGCAGCGCGAATATACCCGCGAGCAGTACCTGGAACGCATCGCATGGGTTAAGGGGGCAAAGCGCCCCATCAGCATGACCACCGACACCATCACTGGCTTCCCCGGCGAAACTCCCGCCGACTTCGAGCAGACCATCAGCCTCCTCGATGAAGTCCAGTACGACGGCGTCTTCGCCTTCAAGTACTCTCCGCGTCCCAACACGCCGGCCGTGTCGATGCCCGACTCCATTCCCGACGAGGAAAAATCCCGCCGCCTTCAGATCCTTCTCGACCATCAGCGCGAAATCCAACGCGTCAACTACGAGAAGCACCTCGGCCAGGTTCTTGAAGTCATGGTTGAAGGATCGAATCCAGCCCGTGGCCAGATTGTCGGCCGCACTTCGCAGAACAAAACCCTCAACTTCACCACCGCGCAGCCCATTGCGCCCGCGCCCGGTGTCTATCTGCACGTTCAAGTCACTAAAACCTTCCCCAACAGCCTTGTCGGCGAGGCAGTGGTCCACCAGGGAGGCGTGCTATGGAAGTCGAAATGAAAATCCGGGGCCTGATGGTCGATCCTTCCACCAACATGCCCGTCGTCATCCTCAAAGATCCGAAGAGCGAAGCAGTGCTGCCCATCTGGGTCGGACTCTACGAAGCCAACGCTATCGCCCTTGAAGTCGAGAAGGCCACAGCCCCGCGCCCCCTCACGCATGATCTGCTCAAGAACGTCGTCGCCGGACTGAACGCCCAGGTTCAGCGCGTCGTCGTCTCCGAGCTTCGCGGCGACACCTTCTACGCCGTCATCTGGATGGAGCAGAACGGCGAGATCGTCGCCATCGATGCACGTCCCTCCGACGCTCTGGCTCTGGCGCTGCGCTCCGATTGCCCCATTTTTGTCGCCGAAGAAGTCCTGCACGCAGCGAAAGTCCTGCCCAACACCCCCGAATCCCAGCCCACCGACCAGGAGATGCGCCGCTGGCTCGAAAATCTCGGCGACGAAGACCTCGGCAAGTACAAGATGTGACCGCACGCCAGCAGATCTGCCAGGATCCGATTCGCCCGCCTCTGCCAGCCGCAAAATCAACTCCTGTCCCGGCCAGCGCTTGTCCTGAGAGAGAATCAGAGAAGCCTCGACTATGAGCCTGAAGCGCATCCTCAAGTTGCTGGCCGCCTTTCTCACC
>JASIAO010000104.1 GCA_030041955.1 Acidobacteriaceae bacterium
CCGGTGCTGTATGCGAGCGGGCTGAGGAACGTGGGGACGGATCATCTGCTGGATTTCCTGAAGGTGTACGCGCCGGCGCCGATCGAGCGGGAACCAGTGAAGGCGCGCGCAGTCCTGCAGGCCGTGGGCGCGACGGCCGCGGGCGGCGGCGGCGGAGACGAAGCGTCGGAGACGGTGACGCGCAAGGTAAGCGACGAGGAGTCGCTGTCGCTGTACGTGTTCAAGACAATGACGGACCCGTTTGCGGGACGCATCAGCTTTTTCAAGGTGTTTTCCGGGTGCCTGAAGAACGATGGCACCGCGCAAAACTACTCGCGTCGCACGGCGGAGAAGTTTTCGCATCTCTCGATCATGCAGGGACGCACGGCGGTTGCGGTGAACGAGCTGCACGCGGGCGATCTGGGCGCGGTGGCAAAGCTGAAAGAGACGCTGACCGGCGACACGCTGGGTGATAAGGCGCATGAGATTTTCTTCGAGCAGGTAACGATGCCGGAGCCGGCGATGACGTGGGCGATCGAGCCGAAGTCACGCGCGGACGAAGACAAGCTGGCGCCGGCGGTACACAAGCTGATGGAAGAGGACCTGATGGTGCGCTTCTTCCGCGACGCGCAGACGAACGAGTTTCTGATTGCGGCCGCCGGGCAGCCGCACATCGAATCGCTGGTGAGCAAGCTGCGCAAGCGGTATCACACGGAGGTGACGCTGAAAGCGCCGCGGGTGCCGTACCGGGAGACGATCCGCGGGCGGGCTGACGCGCAGGGACGGCACAAGAAGCAGACGGGCGGGCACGGGCAGTACGGCGACTGCAAAATCAAGATGGAGCCGCTGCCGCGGGGCGCGGGCTTCGAGTTCGAGAACGACGTCTTCGGCGGCGCGATTCCGCGGAACTTCATTCCCGCAGTGGAAAAGGGCATCCAGGAATCAGCAGCGCGCGGCTATCTGGCCGGGTATCCGGTGGTGGACTTCAAGGTGATCCTGTACGACGGGAGCTACCACGACGTGGACTCGAACGAGCTGTCGTTCAAGATGGCGGGACGGATTGCGTTCCGCAAGTGCATGGAGCAGGCCAAGCCGGCGCTGCTGGAGCCGATTATGCGCGTGGAGATCGAAGCGCCGCAGGAGTTCGCGGGCACGCTGATGGGCGATCTGAACCAGCGGCGTGGGCGCGTGCAGGGCATGGACGGGCACGGAGCGAACACGATCGTGCGGGCCGAGGTGCCGATGGCGGAGATGCTCACCTACGGGCAGGCGCTGACAGCGATGACCCAGGGGCGCGGCAGCTTCCACATGGACATGGACCACTACGACATCGTGCCGCAGCCGATTGCGGAGAAGATCGTGGCGAACGCGAAGAAGCCGGTGGAGGAAGAGGAGGAGTCCTAGGCGGACGCGGCTACGCGCCGAGCGGGCCACGGACGAGGACGGGGGAGCTGGAAGGAATCGGCTCCCCGTTTTCTTTGTGCCGAATTTCCTTTTGCATTCCGTCGCGCCACTGCTACATTGTCTGCCATGATCGTGGCTCGTTGGCTCGCTGCTCTCTGTTTGGCCTGTGCAGTTCCCGCCGGATTCACTCAGTCGACCTCAGCCGCCGCACCCAATACGCCGGAAGCGGCGCCGGGACTTCCCCTGCCTGGGGCGGGCGGCGTTGCGGCGCTCGACACCGATGCCGGCGGAGCGCCGGTGGTGGTCACGCTTCACCCCAACGAGATTGGGCTCGACAATCATGCCGGCTCCAATGTGGCGAGAGCGGAATTTTACGGCAACCAGCACCGTTCCATCGACCTCGACGGCGCGACGTCGCCGCAAAGCCTGCGGACGAGCCCGCAGGCTCTGTTTGTTTGCCTGCCGCAGGACAATCCCGAGATGCGGCGCGCGGAGGCGACCATTATCCGCATGAAGGTGGTCAAGGACCGGCGCGTCGCGATCACGTTCTCGAACAATGTTTTCGGCGGAAGCCGCAAGCGGATCGTGGACGTGATACCGGCCGACAAGACGGACGTGCCGAACAGTTGCTGGCTGAAGATGACGCCCGCGTCTCCGCTGCCGCCGGGCGAGTACGGCTTCGTATTCCTGATGAAGGACCCGTCGTTCTTTCCGGAGCTGATCTACGACTTCTCGGTCGCGGGTGCCTGAGGAGATCAAGGCCGGGAAATAGTGCGTTGCAAGACTACAGCGGGGCGCCTCAGGGGCTGAAGCCCGTCTGATTTTGCGCTCTTTGCGGCACGACTCCGGACCCCAGCGAGCAAGCTCGCCGGGGCCCCGCTGAAGTCGTGCCCTGATACAAAACCAAAAACGACTCGTCAACCGGTCCCGCCGACAGCACACTGAGCGGGCGGCTGCACGCCGAGCGAATCGCCTTCGGCCTCTGGATTCCAGGTGTAGTTTGTAAACAACAAGGCCCGCCGAGTGGGTGGCGGGCCTTGTTGTGGATCGAATGCCGATTAAGAGAAGGCGGCGGCGACGACCTTGACGAGCACAATGAGCGCCCACCATCCCCAGACGGCGATGGCAGCCTGACCCTTTTTCACCTTGCCAATGATGGCGCAGCCGATGGTGAGCAGGATCAGTGCCCAGATCGTGGTGACATCGAGCGAGGTGCCGAGGGCGATGAGCCAGTGCGGGAGATCCGGAGGCAAATAGTAGCCGATGTTGGTGCCGACGAAGTTCTTCAGGTTGAAGGAGTCGGGATCGACTCCGGCGTAGACGGTGACAATCCCCAGGATGCCCTGGATGGCCCACGGCAGGGTGCCGTACATCCAGACGGCGAACATCTGGCCGAATTTGGCGCGGCCGCCGAAGCCGAAATTGAGGGTGGCCATCAAAACGCCGGCGCAAATGAGCGCGATGATGAGCGCGAGTGCGGGGGTAGCCCAGAAGGCGTACTTTGTGATCGTAGTCGAGAACCCGAGAGCCTTCGCCTGTTGATCGGCGGGGAGCTGCTGGATCCTCTGCATCTGCGCGGGGCTCTGGCGGATGGTGTTCTCGGTGATTTTCTCCCAGCCGATTTTCTGCTGGATCGCGAAGGCAAACGCGAGGGTGACAACGACGCCGATGAGCCAGGGCAGCCACCAGCTGGCGCTGCGGAGGACGTCGGTGAAGGTCCTGGCGGGCGCGATAAAGGTATCGACGACGCGCTGAATTTCGTTCAACGGTTGCGTGGACGCTTCGGGCTGGGCGACGGCATCGGGCATAAGGCCTCCGGGTAGGGCTGGAAAATGGACCGGGACGGGATTCGCTGGAATTGTACCCCGGATCGAGCACCACAGAATGAAATTCCAAAGCCACGGCCGAATGCCCGGACCGAAGAATGCGGGTTATGCGCGGAGATAACGGGGAACCCGCGTCGTTACTTTTCCGTTAAGCCTGGGTTCGATATGCTGAAAGGGCTCGCTGCGTTTTTCCGCGGTCTCCCAAAGATGCGTACTTACCGATTTTTCGTTTTCGCGATGGCTCTCGCGCTGGCGTTGCCGGCTTTTTCGTCTACCGTTCGGCACTCCAGGCTGCGGCACCGTCGCGCACACTATGCGCGGACGGCGACGTACCGGACGCGTCACAGGGCGGGTGTGCGCCGGGCGGCGCTGGAAACGGCCGAGGCGACGGAGCAGACGAACGCCTCGCTCGAGCGCGTCCGGTTTGTCCCGCCGCTGCGCGGGTCGCTCGCTTCCCTGCTCCGGCAGAATGAACGGGACACCGCCGAGGGGCTGGTGCGGTTCGCGAACGACGCGCAGCTGGACGAGTTCGAAGCAGAGGGCAGGCTGGTGCCGGTGCCGGCGAGCCTAGCGCTGCGGGTGAATGCCGAGCTGCCGATGGACCGCCGGTATTGCCAGCCGTGGACGGCGCAGTTCCTGGCGGATCTTGCGCGAAGCCACTTTGCGCGTTTTCGGCGTCCGCTGCAGGTGAATTCGGCGGTGCGGACGGTTGCGTTCCAGCGCTCGCTCGAGGAGATCAACGGGAACGCCGCGGCGGCCACCGGGGATCTGGCATCTCCTCATGAGACGGGCGCGGCGGTGGACATCGGCAAGAAGGGGATGTCGTTCCAGGAGATCGCGTGGATGCGGGCGTGGCTGCTGCCGCTGGAAACGGCGGGCAAGATCGACGTGGAAGAGGAGTTCTACCAGGCGTGCTTCCACATCACGGTCTACCGGAACTACGTGCACGCTCCGGCGGCGACGCCACGGCGGCATGCGGCGGCTTCGACGCTGCTGGCGGCGCAGGTGCGCTAGGAACGATAAAGATACGGCGACTTTGGGCCGATTTGGTACACTGAGTTCGCTCGCGGAAGGGTGCAGACCTCCCGCGAGGTTGTGCTACTTCGTGAGAAGCAGCACGAGGACAAGGAACACGACCGCCATGATCAGCCGCCAGTCAAGCACGACCGTAATGGCGATGCGTGTCCAGGACGATTTCTCATCCAAGGGCCTCACCTCCCTTCATTGGTAACGGCCCGCAGGTCGTTTGGCGCGGCCTGCGAGCCGTTGACCCGATCTTCCGGGCCAATTTCAGCGCATCCGCTTTTGCACTCTGAAGGAAGGTAGTCCCAGCCTACTTGCGATCCCTCGTGCCCGACAGATTACCGATGAGCGCTGCGGCGGCTGGCTTTCGAGCGCCGGCTCCTAAATTCCCTGCCCTGACAACTCCGCTGCGCGGTCCTGCGTCTGCATACACCATGGATATGCAACTGGCGAAACTATTGCGCCGCAAAGTGGTGGTACTGGGACCGAAGCTGCTGGATGGCGATGCCCTGCACACCGTGACGCTGGTGGGCGTGGACGCAGCGGGGATCTGGATCGAGAGCGACGAGGCCGCGGAGTGGATCGCGCAGAGATTCCATGTGAAGCCGGCGACGCCGTCGGCGTTTTTCATTCCCTACACGCAGATCACGACCATCATCGCCAGCGAAGAGGCGCTGGCGGAGGCAGCCGTCGAGGTGCGGGAAGACGCGGCTTAAGCTCTTCCGTCGCACCCGCGTGAGTTGCAGAAAGCGCACGACGCGCCGATTTGGGATCCAGTTTAACGAGCAGTTGTGGCAGAGGGCGCCGCGACGTATCCCTCGTGTGCCATGCGCTTGCCCATAGGGCGATAGGCGGCCGGCTCCTCCGGCTGCCAGGTGGCGAGTCCGTCGACGTAGCGGTTGTACATGCAGAAAGCCGCGGCGATGAGGACGGTGTCGTGGATTTCGAGGTCGGTGGCGCCCTGCTCGCGGGCAGCCGTGACGTCTTCGCGGGAGACGAGCTTGCCTCCCTGCTGGACCTTGCCGGCAATGCGCAGCAGCGCCTTCAGCTTCGGCGAGATGGCGGCAGATTCCGGATTCGCCTTCACGGCATCGATGAGCGCGTAGTGCGCATCGTCTCCACCGAGGTGCTCTGCCGCGGCGGCCGAATGGGAGAGCTGGCAGAAACGGCAATCGTTGCGCGAGGAAACGTAGGCTGCGATGGTCTCGCGGTCGGCACTGGAGAGCGTGGAGGGGCCGCGCAGCAGTATTTCAGCCAACTGGCGCATGGGCTTTGCGGTTTCAGGACGAAAGGCGAAGGCGCTGACGATGCCAGGGACGCCTTCTTCAAGAGCGATGTGGGGCACGGGGATTCTCCTTAGAGCCTGTTATTAACTTTCGCACGAGCGGCGCGCGGAAAAGGTGCTTGCCGGGGCTTAAAACGGTCTCACAATTCAAGGGCCCGCCGAAAAATTGCGGCCGAGCCTTCTGGTACCGCTGAACGTTCGGCGTTTTCCACAGCAAAATTCGCAGCATTTAGAAAAAGGTATCCAGTAGCGACTGCAAAGCGTAGTATGTCGCAACCGGGACATCGGCTGAGTAGTGGTCCGGCCGCGACGCACAGCCCGCGGCATCGGTCCTGGCCTCGCATTCGAGTTAGCTGAGCCTCACAGACAACACCGAACGCAGTCCGGCGCGAAGGGAGCGCTACGCATGACAAGCCTTCTGAGGAAGTTGTGGTGGATTCTCCTTCTCATCCTCCTG
>JASIAO010000105.1 GCA_030041955.1 Acidobacteriaceae bacterium
TTCGTGTACCCATAACTGACGCCAAACTGGCGCGCCAGCTCCTCCAGGCCACCTCGCCCGGCGGCGTAGGCCTTCAGCAGCTTCTTGCGCAGATCGTCGGAATACGGTCGTGCCATCGGCGCGGTGCGGAGTCTCGCCACCTTCAACTTATCTCCGATCTGGACGCCCGGATATAGCTACTAAGGAACTGCTCTAATGCTCCGCCGGTGTCTTGCGAGCGCTGAATACCAGGATGGAGCCGTAGGTGTGGGGGCGAAAGTCCTCAAAACCCGCCTCGGTGGCATAGCGCTCGAGCTCGGGTAGCTCAAAGATATGGCCGCCGCGTTTCTCCGCCCGTTCGCGTACGGATTTGGAATTGATGATGCCCCGGCCGCCGGCATAAAAACACATCACAGCCAGCGGCGCTCCGGCTTTCATGGTGCGGTTGATCTCGCGCAGCGCCAGGACGGTATCCGGGAAATGGTTCAGCGATCCTGCGTTGATAGCGGCGTCGAAGAGGCCGGTCCGGAACGGCAGAGCCTCCACCGCAGCACGAGCGAAGTGGACGTTGGGAAGATGTTCCTCTTCGACATAACGCACGCCCTGCCTCAGCATGCTCATGCAGATATCGATGCCAAGAATGGTCCTTGACGGAGAAGCAACGCGGCGGCCGTAGGTTCCAGGGCCGCAGGCCGCGTCCAGGATGAAACCCCCGCGCGGTCCCACAATGTCGGAGATGTCCTGTCCCAGGCGTTTGAGGGTGGACGTACCGTCCCATCCGCCATACAGCCTGGATACGATCGGATAGATCCACGGTTCGTAAACGGATGCCGCGAAATTCAGCAGCGCGCTCAGGTCCCTCTTTGCGAGCATGCGCATATCGAAGCTATTGCTCTCTGCAAACTTGACCACCGTGAGGTCAGGAATCCCGTTCAGGATGGGCCAGATCCGCGCACAGGCACGGCAGGAGAGCCCTCCCTGGACCGACTCCAGATCCTGTTTACATACAGGGCATACACAGTACGACCGAATCCATTCGTCGTCTGTCTTGCGAACGGTTGGCTCAATGTCGAGTGAATGGGATGCCATGGAAGGCTCCTGGTCGCCTCAGCGGAGGGCCGGCATCAGGGGAACGGAAGGCTC
This sequence comes from Acidobacteriaceae bacterium, assembly GCA_030041955.1. GTDB lineage: Bacteria > Acidobacteriota > Terriglobia > Terriglobales > Acidobacteriaceae > Palsa-343. Next base: position 1,123 of record JASIAO010000105.1, read on the forward strand.
TTCGGGGAACGCTGTGGTCTGGTTAACACAGTCGTGCGATGAATGCAGTGATGCCGGGCACATGCCGTTCCTGTTTGCGATGCCGAATGGGCAGAAAGAGAATGGGGACAGGCGGCGAACAAACCCCGGCGCCCCTGGTCATTCGAGAATGCAGCCTCGGCCCGTCGAGGACATTGTGTCATCGAAGTTCTCGTGATTCGAGAAATGCTCGATCCCTCTCAGAACGGACTCAGCTGCCTGCCGGGTGAACTCGAGAGTTTTCCGTTGATTCAGAGGCAAGTTGCCTCCAATGGCCAGCTTCGCAATGCCGTGGACGAGTGCCCATGCAGTCCATGCCCTGGGCAGGGGATCATCGGCGGGCAGTACCCCCCCCTGCTGTAAAGCCACGATGGCGTCGAGGAGCACGCGAAAGGCGCTTTCGCCGATCTGCGGTCTGTCGTGCTTACTCTGCAGTTCTCCCGCCAGGTCGAACATCACCAGGAAATGCCGGGGCCAGCGCAGCGCGAACTCCACGTAGCCGCATCCGCAAAGCACCAGCCGCTCTCGCGCCGAAGCGCCGTGCTGCATGCATTTTGTCATGGTCGCCTGCAGGCGTCCGAAGCCTTCCGCTGCCACGGCAAGGAGGAGGTCATCACGGCTGGCGAAGTGCCGGTAGGGAGCGTTATGGGATACCCCAGCGCGTCGTGCCACCTCACGCAGGGTGAACCCACGGGGGCCGGCTTCGCCGATCAGGGTCTCGGCGGCCTGCATCAGCGCCTTCCGCAGATCTCCGTGATGGTATGGCCTGGAGGATTTCATCATTTATTCTTATCAAACCATGTTGACATGCGCAACATCTGGTGCAACACTGATGTTGTCACTGTCCACATTCGTCAGGATCACTACAGCGCGGGAGCAGTCATGGCCATCGGCATACCCTACAAACAAGCAAAACTCTCGGAAAGCTGGGACGCGATTATCATCGGCTCCGGCATAGGCGGACTCACCGCCTCCGTCCTGCTCGCCCTCCATGCCGGCCGGCGCGTTCTCGTGCTGGAGCGCCACTATGAGACAGGTGGGTTTACCCACACCTTCCATCGCCCCGGCTACCAGTGGGACGTCGGTCTGCACTACGTCGGTCAGATGGGAGACCGGGCCTCGCAGGTACGCCGGGCATTTGATTCCATCACCGGCGGAGGGGTGGCATGGCACCCAATGCCCGCGGTCTATGACCGTTTTCTGATCGACGGCCGGCGCTTTGAATTCTCCTCCGGCGTCGAGGCGTTCCGGGATGGCTTACGGCAAGCCTTTCCCTCAGAGACTGCTGCGATCGACCGCTATCTTGCCACGGTTCACGCCGCTAACCGTTGGAGCGGTCTCTATTTCACCGAGAAGGCGTTGCCCGCTCCTCTCGCACGCGTGGCGGGCGGCCTGATGCGGGCGCCGTTTCTGCGCTGGGCGCGCCTCACAACGCGCGAGGTTCTTGAAAACCTCACCAGCAATCGCGAACTCATCGGTGTACTTGCGGCGCAGTGGGGCGACTACGGGCTCCCGCCCGCGCAAAGCAGCTTTGCGATGCACGCGATCATTGTCGAACACTACCTCGGCGGCGCATTCTACCCAGTTGGTGGAGCTGCCTCCATTGCGGCTGCGATGGTTCCGTTGATCGAAAGTGCCGGGGGCAGCGTCGTTACCAGCGCCGAAGTGGCGAGCGTGGTTCTCGAGGCCGGCTGCGCCGCCGGGGTTCGCATGAGCGACGGCACGGTCTTCCGCGCACCCCTCGTTATCAGCGACGCCGGCGCTGCGAACACCTTCGAGCGGCTCCTGCCGCCCGATCTGCCTGAGCTGGACTCGCTGCGCGCGGACCTCAGGACGCTCACCTCTTCTACAGCTCATGTCAGTCTCTACATTGGCCTCGACGCGACCGATGCCGCTCTGGGCCTCACCGGCACGAATCTCTGGGTTTATCCTTCCTTCGATCACGATGCCAATGTCGAGCGGTTTGGGCGCGATCCTGATGCGCCGCTGCCGGGTACCTACATCTCCTTCCCTTCGGCAAAGGATCCCGATTTCCAGCGCCGCTATCCCGGACACAGCACGATCGAAGCCATCGCCATGGTGCCCTGGCAGCCCTTCGCGCGTTGGGAGCAGACACCCTGGAAACGTCGCGGCAAGGAATATGAGAGCCTCAAGGACAGCATCGCGGCGCGGCTGCGGGCCGAAGTCGAACGACAGGTACCCACCGTGGCGCCGTGCATTGCACACGCCGAGCTCTCGACTCCCGCTACGACCCGACACTTTATGAATTACCGGCAGGGCGAAATCTACGGGATAGCCGCCACGCCGAGGCGGTTCCTCGCGCGAAGGCTGGGTGCGCGCACTCCCGTCCGCGGTCTTTACCTTACCGGCCAGGATGCCGCAACCCTGGGAATTGTGGGCGCATTGTTCGGCGGTATCGTCTGTGCCTCGGCCGCTCTCAGAAAGAACCTCATCGGCACAGTCAGTCGAAATTCGCCGGTCCCGGGCTCTGCTTTTAGCACAAAGCCGGCTACAGTTTCGACTCCGGGGTCGGCACGAGGCGCGCTCCCGGAAGACCCAGCCAGCGGGAAGTCCGGCAGGCATACAGCAGATAATCCAGTCCAGGCTGCTCTTGCAGGAATTTCTCCTCCGGCAGGACGAAGCGAAAGTGGAGCCAGGCAGCCAGCAATACCGCAGCACAGAGATTGACATACAGGCCGGTCGCGAGCGCCGTGCCCGCGCAGATTAACACCATGCCCAGGTACATAGGATTGCGTGTAAACCGAAAGGGGCCATTACGAATCACCTGACCCACCGGACTGAACGGACAAACGCCGATCCGGTTTCTGACAAACAGGCGATTCGCACAGAGGTTCAAAACCACCCCGGCCAGGACGAACCCGGAGCCCACAGAGAGTGAAGTCATTCCAGGGCGAAGGGGCCAGCACCACAGGATAGCCGGAACCTGAACGAGCAGCGCGAACAGCAGGCCCTGAGGAGGAAGGATCTTCCCATCCAATGCGAACAGCTTTCTGTTGTCATTCATCGTTTTGTTCCTTTCCCGCACGAAGTTCGGCGCGCAGCTGCTTCAGAAGAACAGTTGCGGCAGTCACCCGATCTTCGGAAAGACGCGCCGCCAGTTGTGTCAGTAATGCAGCGTCCGCTTCGCGTATTCGTTCCCAGAACCTTCGACCCCTCCGGCTGAGCGAGAGGAGCACCGCCCGGCGATCGTTGGGATTCTCGGTCTCTTCGACCCAGCCCGGATGTGGAAGGTGCCGCAGCGTCTGATGGATGTGCTGGCGGCTCAGCGAGTATTTCCTGGCCAGGTCGGAGAGTGAGATAGGCTGCGCTTCCCTGGCCAGAAATTCCAGAAGAGCGCGGTCCCCCGCCCGAATACCCAATTCCTGAAGCTCGCAATCAGCCGCGGCTGTCAGCTCACGAAAGGCACGCCGCATTTGCCAGATCAGCTTCTCGAGCGACTCCGCTTTCGATTTCATACTGTCACTCATGTTGACAGTCGTTTCTTATGATGTCAAGTGATTTGACATATGTGGTCAACGATCATGGCCTCTGAGAGGAGCTAAGGCGGGCGCCTGCCGGGCAATCTTGCAGGAGTGACCTGGCAGGAGCAGAATAGAGGCACCACCGGGGGATAGAATTGAGGCATGGTTATGGATTGTTACCAACCATTGAGGGCGCACTCCATTCGGTCGAACATTATCTTCGGGCTCACGCTCTGCGCAATGACCAGGACGGAAACCAGAATGGGCTCTGTTTCCCGCGCGGAACAGCTGCTGGCAAAAGCGAAACGGATTGTGGAGAACGCATCACGGGATCTGCGTGCGGATGCCAATTCCCCGATCCCCGAGAGACACCTGCTGGGAAAGCTCCTGGACCAGCTGAAAGCCAGCATTGGGGGCCTTGACCCGCTATGGATTCCGAATGACGGCCCTCTTCAGACGAAGAGTGATCCACTTCGCTACGCGACGCAGGTCAACTGAACGAGCAGCCCAAACGGAATCCAGTCAGCAAAGGCCAACGCCGCGCCTGATGCATTGCTCGTGCCTCCATCCAGGACGAACGCAATCAGGATCTAAGCAGGATGTGCTCCGGCCGACGGGTTTTGAAGTGAGAGAAATCCGGCAAAAACAATAAACGAGCTTTATCGGCCGGGCTGCATCCAGCGATTCACGAATACCACCAGTGCGCTCACCGACGTCGACTACTACCTGGGAAGTCGGCCAGGGTTCAGTGAACTGCCGTTCCGAAGTTCATTTGTTGCCTCCAGGCAAAGCGCTCATTGAGCTTTTCAAGTCGATCAGTGTTCTCCGCGAGTGGCTGTAAACCGCCGACGCGTCCTCTTGCTTCCAGAATAGGCACGCAGTTCCCGGCACAAGGCACCGTAGGCGACTATACGGCCACGTGGCCAGCATTCGATTTGTCGATGAGCGTTGGCGATTATGTGCCAATTGAACCGACTGAAAAGGCGTTCTGTCGCGACGTAGCGAAGTACCGGCGCTGGAAGTAAAAGGACAGGTTGACCAATGCGATCATGACCGGCACCTCGACCAGCGGGCCGATAACTGCAGCAAACGCAGCGCCGGAGTTGATGCCGAACATCGACACGGCAACGGTGATCGCCAGTTCGAAGTTGTTCGAAGCGGCCGTGAACGAGAGTGTTGCTGTCTGCGAGTAATCCGCACCCAACTTACGGCCCATGTAAAACGATAGCAAGAACATGAGTACGAAGTAGACCAGCAGCGGTGCGGCGATCCTGAGCACGTCCAGAGGCAGACGCACGATGTAGTTGCCTTTGAGAGAGAACATCACCACAATGGTGAACAAGACTGCAACCAGTGTCATGGGGGCGACTCGGGGCACGAAGTCTCGGTCGTACCAGCCGCGTCCCTTTGCCCGGATCAGCACCGTTCGCGTAAGGAAACCGGCGATAAAGGGGACACCAAGATAAAGGAAGACGCTCTTCGCGATTTCGCGGATTGAGATGTTCACCACCGCGCCGCGCAGCCCGAACCATCCCGGCAAAACTGTGATGAACACCCAGGAGTAGACAGAGTAAAAGAAGACCTGGAACAGGGAGTTGAAGGCGACCAGTCCGGCTGCGTACTGTGTATCGCCCTTCGCCAGTTCGTTCCACACGATGACCATGGCGATGCACCGTGCCAGGCCGATCAGGATGAGGCCAGCCATGTATTCGGGGTATCCGCGCAGGAAGACGATGGCAAGTAGAAACATCAGAACCGGCCCGATCAACCAGTTCTGCACGAGCGAAATGCCCAACACGCGCTTGTTGCGGAAGACCTCATGTAGTTCTTCGTAGCGGACCCTTGTAAAGGGCGGGTACATCATCAGGATCAGCCCCGCCGCGATCGGCACTGAGGTTGTGCCGATGCTGAAGCGGTTCAGGAACGGCACGACTCCAGGAGCAAGCCAGCCGAGAGCCACGCCGAACACCATCGCGGCAAAGATCCAGGAAGTCAGATAGCGGTCGAGAAAAGACAACCGGCTCTTTTTCACCGACACCTCCTACGAGCGGCCGATCTGGTCGATTTCGCGCTTGATTGCCATGTACTCCAGCGTCGTCAGAGGCAGCGAGAGGAACAGCCCGATTCTGCGGTCAAGGATGGTGAAGGCATCGCGGAAAGCGCGGGCGATCTCCCCTGAAGCGCCCTTGACTGCCGCGGGATCGGCGACGCCCCAGTGCGCTGTCATCGGCTGTCCAGGCCAGTAAGGGCATTGTTCCTGTGCGGCGTTGTCGCATACAGTGAAAACGAAGTCGAGCTTCGGCGCGCCCGGGGCCGCGAACTCGCCCCACGACTTGCTGCGAAGTCCAGCTGTCGGGAGTCCCGCCGATTCGATCTGCTGAAGCGCTTCTGGCCGCGGCTGTCCGGCCGGATGGCTGCCCGCGCTGTACGCCGTGAACCTGCCCTTGCCTTTGTGATTCAGGATGGCTTCGGCCATGATCGAGCGCGCAGAGTTGCCGGTGCAGAGGAACAAAACGTTGTAGTGATCGGACATGTGTTATTCCTTTGCTCCTGCGGGCGTAGGTGCGCAACAGCCGGGTTGACAACAGGCGAATTTCGATTTGTTTGCTCGCACAAAGGCACTAAAGAACTTGTCATTCACCTGAGGAGCGATTGCGTCCACGTCAACACCAGCTTCGGTAAGGAACCGGCGCGCATCCTCGACGTTGTAGACGCGCGTCGGCTCGATGGAAACTGCGTCGAAGCCTGCTCCGGTTAGCTTTGCGATGTACTCGTTCTCTTCGAGGGCGCCGGCGATACAGCCAACCCAAAGCAATATGCTCCTGCGCACGTCTTCCGGTACAGTGCCGCGAACAACCACGTCGGAGACCGCGAACCGACCGCCTGGTTTCAGGACGCGGAAGGCTTCGCGGAGAACACGATCTTTGTCGGCGGAAAGATTGATGACGCAGTTCGAGATGACGACATCGACCGAGTTGTCGGGCAGCGGGATGTTCTCGATTTCGCCCTTCAGGAACTCACCGTTCGTGACACCCGCCTGCTTCTGGTTTTCGCGTGCGAGTGCCAACATGTCATCCGTCATGTCGAGTCCGTAGGCCTTACCTGCCGGCCCCACACGCCTGGCCGAGAGCAGCACGTCGATCCCGCCGCCGGAGCCTAGATCGAGTACGGTTTCTCCGGGCCGCAGATCGATCAGTGCCGTTGGATTGCCGCACCCGAGAGAGGCCCTAACTGCCTTCTCAGGAATGGTTCCCGTCTGATCGGCGCTGTAAAGATCTGTGGTAATCGGATCGCAGCAGCGAAGGCCGGGATCGCAACACGCCTGGACGTTTCCGGATTCGGCCACCGCCCGCGCGGCGCTTCCGTATTTTGCCTTGACCTGTTCCTGAACGCCGGCCGTCGATTCCATGAAAGCATCTCCTCACATATGCTCACGCGAATATATTCTCTCCTGGACGTATCTGTCAAGACACATATAATGGCGATGTGAGTCATTCGTCGAGGAATTACGACTTAGCCCTGCTGTTTGCCGCGCTCGCCGATCGCACCCGGCTCAGGCTGTTGAACTTGATGAACGGCAAGGAAGTGTGTGTCTGTTATTTCGTGGAGATCCTTGGGCAGAGCCAGCCCAAGATTTCACGGCATCTTGCCTACCTGCGGCGCGCGGGAATTGTCGCTGCCCGCCGCGAGGGCAAGTGGATGCATTACAAGATCGTTCCGCCAAAGCACGATGGCGCGGCACACATCCTGAACGAAACGCTCGCTGTCCTCAGTGAGGACAGGGCAATGCAGGCAGACCAAACCAGATTGGACAAGGCGTGCTGTACTCCGCAGAAGCGCTCAGCTCTGGAGGGCGCGCCTACACCGAGAGCAGTTGAGGCGCTTGCCTGTTCCTCGTGCTGAATTGACGCCTTGAGGGCTTAGCGGAATGGCGCAGTGGCTACCGCGATGCGGAAGCTGGCATCGTGGGCAGGCCGATCCACCTGAAGACCGCCATCGCCGGGCACCAATTGGTGAAACCGGACTGGAAAAGGTTCACTCCGACAAAGACGGTGAGCCAGAGCCAGTAGCCGGAAACCCAGTGGGCCAGAGCCAGCGAGACCAGAACGATTACTCCGGCAAGCAGACGAACAGCGCGTTCAACCGTCACGATGCAACCTCCTGTGCGGGTTGGCTGACCTGCGCATGGCGCTCGTGCAGCATGTAATAGAGCACCGGAACCGCGGGCCAGGAAAGAAAAGTGGAGGCGACGCCGCCCGCAATCAGCGAGAGGCCGAGGCCCTGGAAGATGGGATCGGCAAGAATGACGCTGGCTCCGACGATCACTCCGGCCGCGGTCAGCAGCACGGGACGCAGGCGCACCGCGCCGGCGTCGATGACGGCTTCCCTGAGGGGCATGCCCTGACCGCGGCGCAGCTCGATGAAATCGACCACGAGGATGGAATTGCGCACGATGATGCCGGCTCCGGCGATGAAGCCGATCATCGACGTCGCCGTGAAGAATGCGCCCAGCAGCGCGTGGGCCGGTAGAATGCCCACCAGTGTCAGCGGGATCGGAATCATGATGACCAGCGGCACGCTGAACGACTTGAACCAGCCGACGACCAGAACGTAGATGAGGATGAGCACAGCGGCGAAGGCGAGGCCGAGATCGCGGAAGACCTCGATGGTGATCTGCCATTCGCCATCCCATTTCATGGAGTATGTATCGGTGGACTGCGGCTGGTCGCCGTTGTAGATCGCCAGATGCGCGCCGTCGGGCAGCGCGAGGCGGCGGATGGAGCGGTTCATCTTCAGGATCGCGTACACCGGGCTTTCTTCGACACCAGCCACATCGCCTGTGACATAGACCACGCGCTTCAGGTTCTTGTGGTAGATATCGGGCTGAAGCGTGGTTTGCTGCACGTCCACCAGTTCGCGGAGCGAAACCATGCTGCCGTCCGCGCCGCGCAGGTGGATGCTTTCGAGACCATCGAGAGACGAGCGCTCGGGCCGGGAGAACTGGACGATCGTGGGGATCGCCTCGCGCGAATCAGGGACATGCAATAACCCGGCCGGTGTGCCGGAGGCGGCGAGAGCCAGCGTCTGCGCCACCTCGGCGACTGGGATTCCGTGCAGCGCAGCTTTCGCCTCATCGACGCGGAAATTGAGCTGCGGCTGCGCATCCTGCATATACCAGTCGGTATCGACGACGCCGGGGGTGCTCGTGAAGATGTGCCTGATCTTCCGCGCGACGGCGATCTGACCGTTGAGGCTGGGTCCGTAGACCTCTGCCACCAGCGTTTGCAGCACCGGCGGGCCGGGCGGTACTTCGGCGATCTGGATGCGCGCGCCATACACGGCGGCGATGCGGTCGAGTTCGGGGCGCAGGCGGCGGGCGATGGCATGGCTCTGCGCACTGCGCTCGCCAACGGGCAGCAGGTTCACCTGGATGTCGCCCTGATTGGGCTGGTGGCGGAGGTAATAATGTCGCACGAGTCCGTTGAAGTTATAGGGTCCCGAGGTTCCCGCGTAGATCTGGTAGTTTTCGACTTCCGGCTGATGGCTCAGATCGTCGCCCAGTGCCTGCGCAACGCGCGTGGTCTCTTCGAGCGGCGTGCCGTCGGGCATGTTGATGATCGCCTGGAATTCGCTCTTGTTGTCGAAGGGCAGCATCTTGACCAGAACCATCCTGAGTGGCACCAGAGCGCAGGCCATCAGCAGCAGCAGGACGACCGCGCCGAGAAACATCCAGCGATTTCGCGTCCTGCTCATGAGCCAGTGCATCACGCGGCGATAGAAGCGGGTGATCCAGCCCTCTTGTTCTGGTGTGAGCGTGTGCGCGCCAGCCAGATGTTTGCGGCCCAGCAGGCGCATGGCGGCCCAGGGCGACACGATCAAGGCCACAGCCAGGGAAAAGAGCATGGCCGTGGAGGCGCCCACCGGGATGGGCCGCATGTAGGGTCCCATGAGCCCGCGCACGGAGGCCATAGGCAGAATGGCTGCGATGACGGTAAAGGTGGCGAGGATGGTGGGGTTGCCGACTTCCGCGACGGCCTCCACCGCAACCTGACTGAGCGGACGGCCGCGGTTGGTCGTCATACGGAAGTGCCGAACCATGTTTTCGACGACCACGATGGCGTCGTCGACCAGAATGCCGATGCTGAAAATCAACGCGAAGAGCGTGACCCGGTTGAGCGTGTAGCCCATCAGGTAGAAAATGGCGAGCGTCAACGCCAGCGTGACGGGGATGGCCAGCAGGACCACGCCCGATTCGCGCCAGCCGAGAAAGAGCGCGATGAGCAGCGTCACGGAAAGTGTCGCCAGCAGCAGGTGCTTCAGCAGCGTGTCGGACTTTTCTTTCGCCGTCTTGCCATAGTTCCGCGTCGTCGTGATGTTCAGGTCGGAGGGCAGCCGGACGCCTTTCATCTCATTCACGCGGGCCAGGACGGCATTGGCAATGTCCGTGGCGTTCGTGCCTTTGCGCTTGGCGACGGCGATGGTGACGGCGGGATAATCCTTCAGTGGCGCGTCGTGCGCGCTCGCTTGCGTGTCGCCGAAGAGCACGTAGTCGCTTGGCTCTGCCGGGCCATCGACGATGTTGGACGCCACGTCGCGCAGATACACCGGCCGGCCTTGAGCGACGCCAACAACCACATTGCCTACGTCCTCCGTGTCGCGGAACAGATCGCCGGCATCGATGCGAATTTCCTGGTTGCCCTCGGCGAACTCGCCTGCCTGCGTGCGCGCGTTGGCGGCCTGCAGGCGCTGGACGACCTCCTCGGGCGAAACTCCGAACCCTGCCAGCTTCGCGCTGTCGAGCACGACGCGCATCTCGCGAGGCTGCCCGCCGATCACCGTGGTCTCCGAGACGTCCGGTATTTGCCGGATCGTGTGCTGGACTTCGTCGGCTATCTGACGAAGCTGATAGCCGTTGTACTTCGCGCCCCACAGCGTGAGCGCCAGGATGGGCACGTCATCAATGAATTGCGCTTTGATCATCGTCTGCGAAGCGCCCGGCGGCAGCACATTCCTGTTGGAATAGAGCTTGCTGTACACCTTGACGAGCGCATCTTCCTCCGGCGTTCCGACTTTGAAGCGCACGATGACGAGGCTCTCGCCCGGGCTGGAGATGGAGTAGACGTACTCCACGCCGGGAATCTCGTGCATCAGCCCCTCAATGGGGTTCGTAAGGCGCTCCTCGACCTCTCTGGGCGCGGAGCCGGGCAAAGCCGTCACCACGTCCAGCATCGGTACGAGAATCTGTGGGTCTTCCTCGCGGGGGATGGCGAGCACCGCGAACAGCCCCAGGACCAGCGATGCGGCAATCAGCAGCGGCGTGAGCCTGGAGTTGATGAACGCCCCGGCGACGCGCCCAGCGATGCCGGGCTGACAACCCGGTGCGGAAAATCCCGGTGCGCAGGTTTGGGGCTCCCCCTTCATGGCTGGACCTCGGTCGCGGTCTGGATGCGTTTGCCGGCCAAATCGCGGTCGCCGGGGTTGTTCACCAGCGTTTCGCCAGCGGCAACACCGGAGAGAATCTCCACTTGATCGCCGTGCCCGTTGCCGAGCGTGACGTAGCGGAGCTGCGCGATGCCGTGGGCGTCAAGCGCATAGACGCAATCGAGCGATCCGCGCAGCACGACGGCCGATTGCGGTACCAGAATCATGGAGCGCGAGGCGCCGGGGAACTGCACCGCGGCAAACATGCCGGCGCGCAGATTCTTCGTAGCCGGCAGGTCGAGCTTGACCTTAAAGCTGCGGCTGGCCGGGTCGGCGGCGGGAACGATTTGTGCCACCTCGCTGTTCACTGTGCCGCTGACGCCATCGATGGCAACGGGCACAGTCATGCCCCGACGCACTGAAGCGATCATCGACTCATCCACGGATGTAACCACCTGCAGCGGCCCATCACGATCCACCTCGAGCAGCGGAGCTCCCGGCGAGGCCAGCGTTCCCGGATCGGCCAGGCGCGCCGTGATGACACCGGCAAAGGGCGCGTGAAGCGCGGTGTAGCCAAGCTGGATGCTCGCGCCGGCCACAGCCATTTTTGCCTGCTCCGTCTGCGCCTGGTAGGATTCAAGCCGCAACTGCGCCGCCTGCGAGCGCTTCTCCACCTCGTCGAACTCCTGCGGGCTGACGCTGTTTTCTTTTTTCAAGATCTCGTAGCGGGCCAGCGTTTCGGCAGCCAGTGACGCATCAGACTGCGCGGCCATCTGCTGGCGGGTGGCGGCCTCAGCAGCGGCGTTGGCCTGATTCAGCGAGGAGCGCATGGCCGCATCGTCCAGCACCGCCAGCAGCTGCCCGGCGCGCACGCGATCGCCGGCTTGCACCAGCACCCGACGAATCTGTCCCGGCACCTGCGCGGAAATGGCCGCGGTCTCTTTTGCGCAAATAGTGCCGGTGGTGGAGATGCTCTCGGGCTCCGCGGCCGACACGCTGCGCACCAGTTCCGCCTGCACCGTGGCGGGCGCAGCCTCCGGCGCGCTGCCATGCGAACATCCGGCAACAAGCAAGGGAACGATCAGAAGAGAGGGAAACAAGAAGCGGTTCATTGCAGGGCCTCCGCGGAGTCGGGTGTGAGCTGGCCGGTGGCATAGAGCAGCGCGGCATAAGACACGGTATTGCCGTACACGGCGCGCCAATAGTCGTTCTGGCTCTGCCGCTGCGCATCGCCGGCGCGCAGCAGATCGGTCATGGTAGCCAAGCCTGCGTTGTAGCGGTTGCGCAGAATGCGCAGGCTCTCGGTGGATTGATCCACGGCGGCCTGCGCCGTGGCCACCATTCGCTCCGCGGTCTGGTGAGCGGTAAATGCGCGCTCCACGGCTAGCCGAATCTGCAAGGCGGACGCCTGCTCCTGTGCTTCCGCTCTTTGCTGTGCTGCCTGTTCCTGTTGCAGCCGCGCGCGCCGGGCCAGCGGCAGAATGTCGAAGGAGAGCTGAACGCCGGCCACCCAGTTGTCGCCGCCGTTGCCGGCAAAAGTCTGGCGATCCATTTCCCAATCGCCGTAAGCGCCAATCTGGGGCAGAAAGTCGGCTCTGGCGGCGTGAACAGCGGCTTGTTCCGCTTGCGTCGCGCTGCGCAACGCAAGCAGATCGGGCCGAGCCTTCAAACCGGCGGCGATATCGTCCGCGAGCGCTCCCTCAGGAAAGCTCGTTGCCTCAAGCGGCGCCAGTGTGGGGCGCGGAGTAACGATCTCCGTCCCACCCATCGCGGTCTCCAGTTCCTCCCACGCCGTGTCCTCTTCGCCTTCGGCGGCAATGCGCTCCTGCTGACGCTCGGCCAGGTTCACTTGCGCAGCCAGCAGATCGGAGTCGACCGCGAGCCCGGCCTTCACGTGCGCCTGCGCATCGTGGAGTAAAGCCCTGGCTGTCTCTTCCGCGTGCTGCGCAATGTCCACTTGGCGCTGCGCGTAGAGAGCCGCCTGATACGCCTGCACCACCTGCAGAACGATGCCCTGGTTCACCACGCCGCTCATCTCGTCCGCGCTTCTTGCGCCCAATTGCGCGGCATGGATTCTGTCTTCCGTCGCCCACCCGTCAAAGAGACGCCACTGGCCGGTGAACCGCGTGGCAAAATTACTTACCGGCGCGGGCCGGTTGAGCGAGTTCAGCGCGAAGTCCGCCTGCGTGAACTGCTGCTGGCGCAGCCTGGCGCCGAAGACATAAACCGGATCGTTGCCGCGCGAAATGTCCTCGGTGAAATTGATCTGCGGCAGAAGCGCTGTCTTCGCCAGGCCGGAGTTCGCGGCCGCCTGTTGCAGACCGGCGCGCGCCGATGCGGCTTGCGGGCTCCGCTCCAGCGCGCGATCGATGGCCTGGCGCAGCGTGAACGTCTGCGCCAACACCGTGCGCGGCGCCGCGACCAGCAAAACTCCAGAAAGAAGAAGTATCCAACCTCGCCTGATCATGATCTCCCGGCGCACTTTCGTTGTCGCAGGCGGAGGGCCTCGCAAAATCATGCGAGAGTCCGGGCCCGTGACGGCTCGAAGGTGCCTTTACCCCTCTAAACGCCGGGAGGCGGCAGTTCGTTACAGGGAATTTTTGGTCAGCCGCAGATATTCCTCGGTGAGCAGGCGGCGGAGGATCGGCGAGCCCTCTGCCTCCGGACAAACCTTCAGCGCGCGGCAGCGGTCGATCGCCCGTTTCAGCTCCTGGATGAAGGCCACGCAGGCCGGGCAGCCTTCCATGTGGCGGCGCATCCGGTCGCAGGATTCCGGTGGCAGGCGGTTGTCCAGATATTCCGAAAGATTTGCGAAGATCTGCCGGCAGTCGGCGGCCCGGTCCGCGGAGGACTTCGATCTGCGCCGCTTCTGCGTCTTGCGGCTCCGGCGGCGGTCCATCTCCTTGTGCAGAAGCAGACGCGCGCGGTGCAGACGCACGCGAACCGTGCTCGCCTGGAGGGAAAGAATCCGCGCCACCTGCTCGGTTTCCAGCTCTTCCATATCGTGCAGCACAAGAACGATCCTCAACTGCGGGGGCAGATCGAGTACGGCTTCGTGAAGCAGACGATGCTGCTCACCGCTGACAACGGTCGATTCCGGATCCTTTTGCGAATCGGCCAGCAGCCAGCCCAACTCGTCCGCGGAAGGCATCAGGTCTTCCAGCGGTACGGCGCGCAGGTACGAGGCGCGGCGGCGGCTTTGAAGGCAGCGGTTCTTAGCCGCGGTGTAGAGCCATGCCGAGAGCGCCTTTGGGTCTTCAAGTTTGGCCAGATGAGGCAACGATTTCAGGAGGACTTCCTGAGCAGTGTCTTCGGCGTCCTCGCGATGTCCGCAGACCTTCATGCCAAACGAGAGCACGGTCTTTTGCAGTGTTTCCAGTGCGCGCGAGACGGTTTGCGTATCCCCCCTGCGCAACCACTTCACCGCCTGTTCCAGCTCAGCACGCAACTCAGGCCTCCCGAAGCAGACCCTTCATTGTAAAAGGGAACGGTGCTCCGTAATCCAACCAGTTGTCTTAGAGGCGGGCAGGGCGAATAGCAAACAGCCGCGGACTCGCAATGCGTGTTAAGGCTCAATCGGCCGGTATGCAGTGATGCGATCCAGCGCGGATCTCAACTGTTGCCAGGACACACCATTCATTGAGCACAAGTCGATCAGTGTTCTCGGCAAGTGGTTGTAGAACGGCCATGTCGGACTTGTGCTTTGGGCGGCCGGACACGGTCCTCAGTGTGACGCTAGGTACCTAAATGTCGGCTTTGCTTCAGTATTCGTGCTGTGGAGGTCAAAAGTGACGCTTGCTCCCTATACGCGTGCGGGATCGGGGCTCTGAAACAAAGGATCGATCCGTACAGCGCCCGTGAACCACTCCGCGGGGCCTTTTCCCGAGCCCTGGCTTCCAACTCTCTTGATCTCCATGTATCTCTCTCTTTTTTGAAATTCCTTGATCGACGCTCCCAAGTCGGGTGCTATTCGCGAGGCATGACTTTGACTGTCGCAGAACGAGCGCTCGTGCCGATCATCGGCTTAAGGTATGGGCTGCCTTTGTATTTCGCTCGATATGCGTCATCGATGCGGTCGTTGATAGGGCCAATCACCGGTTCGAAAGAAACTTCTTTCGTCAGTGCCGCTGCTGTGATCCTTCCCGCCCGCTGCCGCATCGCAGCCTGATACCAACGAGAGCTTTGTCCGTTGTAGGCGCGAACGTAGAGTGAGTCATCGACTACAACGGACCAAATCCACGTTGGCGTGCCATATGTCGAGCCGTTCTCACGAAACGGTGAGATGTGCAAATCATCAGATTCGGCGATCTTGCGGAGTTCATCTTTTGACCAAGCGACCATTGATATTTCTCCTCGCATCTTCAACTCCTTCTCTTCAGTAATGGGCGACTTTGGGCTCAATGCGCGGTAAAACCCCCACGTGCCCATCTCGCGTGTAGATCAGCAAGCCTTCGGGCTGCTGCCCGGCTCGAGTTTTCCCATCGGAGCCGGGCGTATCGATTCGGACCAGGCGCCACGCGCCGATCAACTTGTCTCTCGCGCCATCGGACCTTGCGGTCTGCGCCGATGCGGGCAGACCGAAGGTGATTGCAACGACAAGGACGATTCCGGCAGCAGTTTTCACACCACGAGCGCTGCTCATCGCCCCACCAGCGATTGATGAAATGGGGAATAGCGGGCGCCCTCTATCTTGACTTTTGAGGAAGCCTCCTCAAGAGACTGCACTTCATCGGCTGTCAGTGAGAGGTTCGTTGCACCCAGATTCTCCTCAAGACGCGAGAGCTTGGTTGTGCCTGGGATAGGAACGATCCACGGCTTCTTTGCGAGCAGCCATGCCAGGGCAATTTGCGCCGGCGTAGCCTTCTTCGTCTCTGCAAAGGCGGTAATTACATCGACCAGGGCCTGATTCGTCTTGCGATTCTCCGCGCTGAAACGCGGAACCGTATTGCGAAAATCGGTGCTGTCGAACTTTGTATCGGCGTCGATTTTGCCCGTCAGAAAGCCTTTGCCGAGCGGACTGAACGGCACAAAGCCGATGCCAAGCTCTTCAAGCGTCGGCATGACTGTCTCTTCCGGCTCTCGAAAGAACAGCGAGTACTCGCTCTGTAGTGCAGTGACTGGCTGGACGGCATGAGCGCGGCGGATTGTCTTTGCGCTCGCCTCCGAGAGGCCAAAGTGCTTTACCTTGCCCTCTTGAATAAGATCCTTCACCGTGCCGGCCACGTCTTCGATGGGGACGTTGAGATCGACACGGTGCTGGTAGTAAAGATCGATGGCGTCGACTCTCAGGCGCTTCAGCGACTCCTCCGCAACCTGCTTGATGTGCTCCGGCCGGCTATTGAGAGCACTCCACCTGCCGACATCCCCAGGATTCGCCTCCCAGCCGAACTTCGTTGCGATCACGACCTTGCCGCGATACGGCGCAAGCGCTTCACCGACCAGTTCCTCGTTGATCAAAGGCCCGTAGACCTCGGCTGTATCGAAGAACGTGACGCCTCTCTCGACTGCGGCGTGCAGGAGCGTGGTCATCTCCTTCTTGTCTTTGGGAGGGCCGTAGGAAAAACTCATTCCCATACAGCCAAATCCCAGGGCCGATACTTCCAGTCCACCGTTTCCCAATTTGCGTTTCTGCATTGCGATTCTCCTCTTGTTGTGGCGCAAGCCGTAACCGTATTACAAAGATTAAGATGAATTCGTTGATGAAACAACCCGGTTGCAGTGGAAAAGTGTTATGAATATCATTCATGAATCATGAGAAGCGACTTAGCAGAGCTCTCCGCATTCACAACGGTCTCTGAAGAGCGCAGTTTTACGCGCGCTGCCACCCGGCTAGGCATTTCACAATCTGCGCTTAGCCACTCCATGCGAGGACTCGAAAAGAGGTTGGGAATTCAGCTGCTCGCGCGCACCACCCGAAGCGTCTCTCCGACGGCCGCCGGTGCAGCGCTCCTCAAGGACTTGGCGCCCGCCCTGGAACGAATCGAACGAGCCGTGGCGGAAGCGCGCAAGCAACGGGAAACTCCATCAGGCCGGATACGAATCATCATTCCGAGTACGGCGACTAAGATGGTGATTCTCCCAAAGCTGGCTCGCTTCGCGCGCGCTTATCCAGAGATCGTGCTGGAGGTGACCTCTTCCAACGACCCGGTCGATCTCGTGGCCGGAGAGTACGACGCTGGCGTGCAGCTTGGTGAGTTCATCCAACGGGACATGATCGCCGTCCCCGTAACCAAAGAAATGCGTCTTGCGGTGGTTGGCTCTCCAGCGTACTTTGAAGCGAACTCCATACCGCGACGCCCGCAAGATCTGAAAGACCATGCCTGCATTGGGTTCCGCTTCAGCAACAGCCTCTATCGGTGGGAATTCGAAAAGGGCCGTAAAGCCCTCACGGTCAACCCTCAAGGCCCAGCATCCTTCGACGATCCAGACCTCGTTATCCGGGCGGTGCTGGACGGAGTAGGGATCGGGACAGCAATGGAAGAGACTCTCAGAGATTTGATTGCCGAGGGACGCTTGATTCAGGTCCTGAAAGACTGGTGCCCCTCATTCCCCGGATATTTTCTCTACTATCCCAGCCGCCGGAATCAACCCGCCGCTCTTGCGGCCTTGATCGACACGCTTCGACTGTCGAAGTAACCACCCGACCCGCTGCTAACGCACGCATGGCAATTGTCGCGTTCAGGCCGAATCGCTCACGCACTCCAATCGGCCGTCAGGTGATTCCGATGCGCAACGAAACTCGGTGGGGGCCGCCCCACGGCCGCCGTCTCTCTTAGGTTTCAACCCCAAACCAACCCCAAATAGCAGGGCACGTGATGTACTTGTGGCTATTCACCGCTCTTGGCTAATCCCAACCGCGCTGTCCAACTCGTTGAAAATACGTTGATTGTATCCCTCATAACCCAAAGGTCGGTGGTTCAAATCCACCCCCCGCAACCAACCGAAGGCGCCCTTCGTCCGAGTTTCGAGCCAAATGCCCCTCGCGAGGGGCATTTTCATCTGTACCCAACAGATTCCACTTGCCTTGTGCCTCCCAATACCAGCCCCGGTTGCTGTCGTTGGCCAGGTGCATCCTGACCGCGCAGAGGTGCCTATGAAGGACCAATCTGCCGGCTAAGATGCCCGGCCGATTTTCAAGCCACGGCTGCAGATCTGGAGTATCTTTCCTACGGAATCTGGCGAAAGCCGGAGGAGTGATCCATGGTCACGGCAGCCGATTTACGGCAGGGGATGGCGGTTCGGATTGATCAGCAGGTTTACCGAGTGATGGAGGTTGAGTCCAGGGCCGGTGCGGCCAAAATGGGCGGCACCGTGCGGGCGCGGCTCTCGAATGCCCGTAGTGAGCGCATCCGGGATCAGCATTTCCGGCCCCAGGAGCGCCTGGAGGATGTGGAAGTTGAGCAGGGCAGGCTGGAGTTCCTGTACGGCGATGAAAGCACCTGCAAGTTTTTGAGATTGGACTCGTTCGAACAGGTCGAATGTCCCTCAGCAGGCCTCGGCCTGGCGCAAAAGCTTCTGCCGCCCGGAACAGAAGTCTCCGCAGAATTTGTTGAGGGAGAGCTGATCAGCATCGATTTGCCGGATACCGTGGAGGCTCGAGTCATCAGCACCGCGCCGCCCGCACGCACGCAGCAGGACTCAGGCAGGAAAGAGGCGAAATTGGAAAATGGCCTCACCCTGCAGGTTCCGTTGTTCATTGCTCCCGATGAAATGGTGAGCGTCGATCTGAAGACCGGGCGGTACGTGGAAAGAGTTCGCGCACAGCACAGGAAGGGCGCGTTGAAGCTGTCTGATACACAGGACGGAAGGAGGGACCATGCTTGAGTTGCTGAGCATGCGGATGGAAGTTCCCGAGGAGGCAAACATCATTGTCGGGCAGTCGCACTTCATCAAGACGGTGGAAGATCTCTACGAAGCGGTAGTGACGACGGCGCCTCAGGCGAAATTCGGCCTGGCGTTCAATGAAAGTTCAGGAGCGTGCCTGATCCGCTCAGAAGGAAACGATCCGGCTCTGCGAGAGACGGCAATCCGCAATGCGCAGGCCATGGCTGCCGGGCATGTCTTCGTTCTCATCATTCAGAATGCATATCCCATCAACATACTGCATGCGATACGCAATGTTCCGGAGGTGTGTTCCATCTTCTGCGCGACGGCGAATCCCGTGGAGGTGATAGTGGCGAGAAGCGAACAGGGTCGTGGCGTGCTGGGCGTGATCGATGGAAGCTCACCGCTGGGCGTCGAGGGGGAAACGGAAGTGACGTGGCGGCATGATCTGCTGCGCAGGATCGGCTATAAGCGATAGCGGCGCGGAATGCCGAGAGTATCTGCGCCTGAATATCAATCCGGGCAATCACGGCTCGCTGGGCGGCCCACTCCAACCTCGCATCAGCAGAATATCTCTGCTTCCATCTGAGCAGCGCGCGCAAACAGGACCTTGTTCTCGATGGAATAGAGATTGAGAAGGGTCCGATGAAGGATTTCCAGCCGTTCGCTGAGATCGCGCCCCGGAGAGGCTGGTTCTGAAGGCGCGCTGAGACAACCGGCCCGCTGGCAAATCATGTCGAGTTTTCGCAAATGCACGCGATGCTGGGTCGAGAGCGCATCGAGGGTTGCCCGAACCCGTTTGGGATAGCCGGGCCCGGGGCTTTCTCCTATATAGGCCAGTTCCAGTTGGAGCAGGATCGGGAAGATGCTCTCTTCCTGGACCATACTCGCAGCGAGTTCACTGACAAATGACCGGAGGAGGTTGCTGACGATTTTCCGTTCGCGGCGATCTTTGCCCTGCTGTTTCGCCGCCTCTGCCGAGAGGGCCTGCAATGGAAGCAGTTGTTCCCGAATTCCCGCATGCTGGTTTTGGAGAACGCGCTCGATGAGAAACTCGAAGCAGTACTGTTCCCAATCCGGTTGCGGGTCGAGCAACTTCCCGGAAACTACCCCGGACGACCGCACAGATCCTGCAGGTTGCCCATTTGCGCAGAAGGGTCTTCGCACGGTGCTCCGGGCCTCTGGCGAGGGCTGAGGTACACACTGAGGATTCAGCGCGGAAGACCGAACAGAGACTGGTTTGCGAAGATGGTGCTGGGTAATAGTCATGGTCGCTTCTCCGGCGCCCGCTGCGAATCATCCACTACAAATGATGGCTGACGCAGCGGGGCCTGCTAACCTGCCTCGCCTGTGCCAGGCTGTCTCGTGCGATTCCGTCTGACGGAAGCTGAGTTCGGTTGATGTTGTGGCGTATGCTTGTCCGCGGCCGCGGAGGGGCGCAATTGCTGGCCGGGCGGTCTCCATGTTTCCACGACAAACTCTGGCGCGCATGTGCTGCACAGCCATATATACCGGCCCTGCCTGACACTGGCATAGGCGAGCACTTCGTCGATCCACTGCAGACGCCCACTCCGCAGATAATCGGACTCTGCCTGACACTGAGGATTAGCACACCGCATATCGCTCTCCTTCGAGCCGCACGTCAACCCGCGTGAGTTGATTGTTGAGGTCGGTCGTTTGCAGCAAAGGGAGCAGCTCTTTGCCTTTGCAGCGGGGGAACAAAGGCAGAGCGCCGATACGAACATCGACGACCTCGTGGGCCCGGTTGAAACCAGAGAGTCGACGCTTTGCCTGAGCGTAAGGAAGGAAATGGCAAGTGCGGGACTACGAAACGTTCCTGGGAGCTCTTCCAGTGTCTGCCCTTCTTGTCGGGCCGGATGTGACGTGAATCACATCGTCACAGCTTCCGGAAGCGGTGCTCTGAAAGCGTTCCCAGCGCATCGATGGAGTATTCAGCTTATGTCTGGTTCTGAATTTGTCAACATCATTTTTGAATTTTTCAGGGAAAAACAGGCGCCAGGGATGCGCACGGGGTGATTTGGCGCGGGTCCTGCTCACCGGCGGTTGATGCGCAGCCTGAGAGCGTGCACTGAGCACGAGATGCAGGGATCGTAGTTGCGAACCAGCTTCTCGCAGGCGTCGAGGATTTCCGCGTCTGTCCGGTCGAGGATGCCCGGAATCAGCAGGCGCAGGTCGTCTTCGATCCTGCGGCAGTTCTGCGCGGTGGGCGGAACGATTCTGGCGCTCTGCACCAGTCCCTGATCGTCGATGCGATACCGGTGATAGAGCAGCCCCCGCGGCGCTTCAGTCGCAGCGCAGCCTTCGGCGGCGTGGACGGTGTAATCGAGCCGCGGCGGGTCCGGCTCGCGATAAGCGTCGATCACGCGCAGGCTGTCTTCGCAGGCCTGCACCATTTCCACGGCGCGGGCGACGATTCCGGCATACGGATTGGAGCATGGCCATGAGACGCTGCTTTCGTCCGCGGCCTGGCGCGCCCCCGGCAGGAGGTGCTGATAATTCAGGTTGAGGCGCGAGAGCGGCCCAGCCAGATAACTCGATCCATGGTCGGCTCGCACGGAATGTAATGCCGTCGAATGCGCCACATGCTCTTCGAGAAACACCTGCTCGAATTCTCTGATGGAAAGGTCCAGGCCCCGGGATGAGACGATGCGGCCGTCACCCATGGCGTATTCGTGGGGATGGGCGAGCGCGACAAATTCGTACTCCGGGGTGAATTCCGGCAGGGTCAGAGAAGAGACGAGCCGAACGGTCTCGATGGATGCCTCGAGCGCCGACTCGACGTGCGGGCGCAGCTCCAGCACCTCGCTGCGGCGCGGAGCCTTCCAGAATCCGCCGATGCAGACTGAAAGCGGGTGTACGGCCCGGCCGCCGAGCAGAGTGGTCATTTCATTGCCGATTTTCTTCAGTTCCAGGCCGCGCCGCACCAACTCCGGCTTTTCGGCGGCCAAAGCAAGACCGCCTGACTTACCGAAGAAGTCGGGCAGCTGCAGCAGATAGATATGCAGCGCATGGCTCTCGATCCATTCCGCACAGAAGAGGAGACGGCGGAGAGCGCGGATCTCCGCCCCCGGAGCGATGCCGAGCGCCGATTCAATGGCCTGAACGGAGGTGAGCTGGTGAGCGATGGGACAGATGCCGCAAATGCGGGCGGTCATATCCGGGACTTCGCGGATCGAGCGCCCGCGCAGGAACGCCTCGAAGAACCGTGGCGGCTCATAGATGTCGAGCTTCAAATCGGCCAGCCGGCCGTCGCGCACATCGAGACGCAGACCTGCTTCACCCTCGATTCGGCTCATCAGGTCGAGACGGATGGTTCGAACTCCGCTCGTGGTCGTCATAGCGGTGCTTTCTCCAGCTTCTCCGCGGCGGAACGGAACTCCTCGGACCCGCCTGCGAATCCGTTGAGTAGTCTCAGCGTTTCGGCCCGCGAAACGCCTCTGGCCATAAGGTTCTGACAGAGCGAATCCGGGTTGGCGCTCTCCATGGGTCCGTAACAGCCGAAGCAGCCACGATGGAAGCTGGGACACAAAGCTCCGCATCCAGCCTGAGTGATGGGACCGAGACAGGCAACTCCGGCGGAGACCAGAACACAAACGGTTCCGCTGCGTTTGCACTCGACGCACACCGAATATCGGGGCAGCTCGGGGGCTCGACCGATCAGCAGCGCTGTGAGCACATCCAGCAACTGCCGCCGCGAGATCGGGCAGCCACTGATGGCAAAATCCACCGTCACATGCGCTGCGACCGGCGTCGATTGGGCGAGGGTATGGATGTATGAGGGATTAGCGTAGATCGCCCGCGTATATTCCTCCACGTCCGCCGTGTTGCGCAGCGCCTGGATGCCGCCGGCATTCGCGCAGGCGCCGAGGGTGATCAGGGTCTGTGAGTTTCTGCGAATCTCGCGTAGGCGCTGCAGGTCGGTTTCGGTGGTAACCGACCCCTCCACCAGCGCCACATCGTAGGGTCCATCGAGATCTTGCGAAGTTGCCTCGGGGAAATAGCAGATCTCCACCTGGTCCGCGATGTCGAGGAGCTCATCTTCGAGATTCAGCAACTGCAACTGGCAGCCGTCGCAGGAAGCGAGCTTAAAGATTGCCAGGCGCGGCTTTGCATTCTCGGCCATCAGAACTCCTCCCTTCCAAAGAACGGTTCGATTGCAGAGAAGCGAAACACAGGCCCCTGTTTGCAAATAAAGACCGGACCAAGCTGGCAATGTCCGCAAAAGCCGATGGCGCATTTCATGTTGCGTTCCATCGAAACGTAAATTGCCTCTTTGGGAATGCGCCGGGCCATGGCCTCATAGATTACGAAGCGCAACATGATCTCCGGGCCGCAGGAGAACACCAGCGTCCTGCGGTGGTCGAGCCGCGTCCGATAGAAGGCCATGGGGATGACGCCAACCTGACCCTTCCAGGTTTCGTCGGCGCGATCCACGCTGACGAACATCTCAATTCCGCCGTCTTGCCAGTTCTCGAATTCGCCTGTGTAGAGCAAGTCCTGAGGGGTGCGGCCGCCGTAGAGAACCAGCACGCGACCGAAGCGATCACGGTGGTGCAATGTTTCCAGGATGACCGGCCGGAGCGGCGCCAGGCCGATTCCACCGGCGACGATCATCAGGTCCTTGCCTTCGGCCAGCTGCATCGGCCAGGGATTGCCGTATGGCCCGCGCAGCCCGACTACGTCTCCAATCTTCAGGCGCCCGATGGCACGCGTCACACTGCCGGCATAGCGAATGGTGTGCTCCATGACCCTGGGTGTGCCGGGATCGGAGCAGATAGAAATGGCGACTTCGCCGAACCCGGGCAGGCAGATCATGTTGAACTGCCCGGCGGCGAAGCCGAGCGGCGCATCGGGATCGGTGTATTCGAGCGAGAACGTGGAAATGCCGTAGGCCTCCGGACGAATCGCACGTACAACCGCAGGGCGCGGCAGCATTGGATCCATCATCGTAACTGGCTCGACCATGGTTACCTGGCTCATCGTGCCCCCGCTGTCCGGAGCCTGTTCAGCTCTTCGGTGATATCGATGCCCACGGGACACCACGCAATGCAGCGGCCGCATCCCACGCAGCCGGAACGCCCGAACTGGTCGATCCATGCCCCGAGCTTGTGGGTCATCCACTGGCGAAAGCGAGACTTGATGGTTGGCCGGCTGTTGCCGCCATGCACGTGGGAAAAGTCGAGAATGAAGCAGGAATCCCACACGCGCGTGCGCGTCGTGCGATTTCCGTTCAGATCGCTGTGGTCTTCGACGGTGGAACAGAAGCAGGTCGGGCAGACCAGCGTGCAGTTCGCGCAGGAAAGGCAACGTTCGGCGATTGTGTCCCAGTAAGGATGGTCGATTCTCTCGTAAAGCAACTGAGGCAGATCGCTGGTCGTCACCTGGCGCTGGATCAGGCGTTCGGTGCGCTGCGTGACCTGCGCGGCGCGGCCAAGGTCAAAGGCGCTGGCCGGTTGCCAGTCGATGCCCGCAAGAGCATTGGAGCCGGCCTCCGAGCCGATCTCCATTACAAATGAATCCGGAAGTTCCGTTAATGCGAGGTCGAATCCGGAGCGCACGTGCGGGCCCGTGCTCATGGACGTACAGAAGCAGGTCGACGCCGCAGTGCTGCAATTGACGGCAAGCATGAAAACCCTCTGGCGACGGTGCGCATAATGAGGATCGCCAATCGTTCCATTAACGAACACCTCATCCTGGAGGGCGATGGCATGCAGATCGCACGACTTCACCCCGATAAAGGCAAAGGGCGGCGAATCGTCTGACGCTGGAGTGAAGATCCAGCCGTCACCGTTTCTCCTCGCAGTCAGCAAATCGGAGCGCGCCGGAAAGAGGTAACGCTTCCACGAATCGGGCCCGACCGTGCACGCAAAATAATCGGCAGAGTGCGTTGGCAGAAGTCGCGAATTTCCAGCTTTCTGGTCGAGCAACCGCCCGATCGGAAGCTCGGAAATCTTTTCGAGCGTGCCGAGAATCACGCTGCCATCGCGCACAGTCGGACCGATCAGGCGGAAGCCGCTGGCCCTCAGATTGTCCAGCACCTGCTGCAGCGTGGGTTTAGGGAAGATCACCGTTGCGGAAACCCGGGGCGTGGGAGAACCGGCCATACCGCCTCCTCAAGCTGCCAGGAGTGCCGTTGTGTCGAATCTCGCCCGGATTTACCCGGAAGGTTCGGCACGAAGGACAGGCCTTCGCTCACCCGCCGGTGAACAGGACAAAAGAAATACCAGCCTCTTCGGCTTGGCTCACCAGTCACACAGGCGAGCGCGGGGTGAAGGTCACTTCCCTAAACCCGGGTAGATCATACGCCGGATACATAGCGAATCAAGTGATACAGGTCACTTTAGGGAACAAAAAAAAGCCGCTCCCCCCGGCCGCAGTGGCGTAATCTACTCCACCGGAGTTAGGTCTCCAAAGGGAGGAAAAGTATGGAAGGACTCTGGATTGCCAACTTCACAGCAGGTCCGGCGCACGGGAGCGGTATCCTGGTCTTGCGCTCAGGAGAGCTCATCGGAGGAGACCCTGGTCACACATACAAAGGCAGTTGGCAGGAAGATGGTCCAAGCCTGAATGCCCGCGTACGTGTCGAGCCGTGGCCTCCGGAGGAAGCAAAGCAGGCCGACATCACAGAAGAGCCTTTTGGGATGACCCTCACAGGCTCCTGCACGGATAAAACTGCCACTCTATACGGTCATCCCGACGGCAAACCGGATCTGCTCATCACTGTCGAGATGAAACGAGCCGCCTGATGCAGCCAGACAGAGGCGCGCTGCTGCCTATGGTGGCGCGCCCACCCAATCGGCATTCTGCATGCGATCGGGGAACATGCCTGGAGCGTGTACTAACTTCCGTGCGACGAAGTGCCTGCGTATCTGCCCCCGAACATCAATCAAGACGCGTGAATTTCGCTGGGACATTCTCGAAGTCGGAGCGTCCGAGGCCGCGTTCTTCCGCCAGCTTCAGCCACAGCAAGGAATCGCTCTCCAGGTTCCAGAAGGCTTTGGCTGCGTATGCGTCCAGAGCGACGGGGTCGGTGCCCGCGATCAGCGTCTTTTTCAGCGCGACATCCTCCGGGTTGCCCCCGGTGGGGCCATTCCGCAGCAGCACGCGGTAGCAGTCGATCAGAGTCAGACTGGGCAGCATGAAGGCAGCCAGATCGACGAGGCTTTGGTGAATCTGCTGATGCAGCCTGTTCCGCTGGCCGCCGAGGATGCCGTACCAGTTCTTAAAGCCGAGCGTGACGCCGGTTAGCCCGTGATGCTTGGCAATGGGGATGTTGATGAGCTTATCGGCCTCGAGGAATGGCTCGAAGACGGGCCAGCTTTGCAGAACAACGCCGCCGAGATCGACTTCGCGGAAACGCGCGGGATCGGGAAGGATGACTTCGGCCCCTTCGACACTGGCCGCGGCCTGAATGCCGGAGCGGCGAAAACAGCGCTCGGCTTCGTTGCAGCTCACGTCGGTGACAACCACGCGCCCGGCGCCGGCCTGCCGGCACTGGCGAACCACTTCGGCGACAATGTCGGGATTTGTATTGGCCGCCTGTTCCGGGGTGCGGTCCCAGGCGATGTTGGGCTTGAGAACAACAACGTCATTGCGCGCGATGAAGCGGCTGATGCCTCCGAGGTCGACGAAGGCCTGGCGAACCAGAGCGCGGGGATCGTCGCCCTGGACCACCACCATCTGAGGAAGCGCGACGCTGGCCGGAACCGTGTGATCGCGCTTCGCGTATGCGGCGGCGGTGGCAACGGGGCGCGTGCTGCGCTCCGCAAGCCAGAACGCCGCTCCAGCAGTAACCGCTCCTGCTCCGGCAACACGCAAAATCTGCAGCATCGCTTCGCGTCGGGTAATGTGGGTATCGGACATATTCTTCACCGTCCCTCTGGTGTTGTCCTGCTCTTCAGAGCCGCCCCTCGATGCCATGAGCCAGGGCCAGCAGAGCGTCAGCGGGTGCCGGCTCGTACGTTGTGATCCTGACCAGCGTGGGTCCTTTGCGAAAAACCACGCTCTGCAAGTAAATCCGTCCGGCATCACCCAGCGGCGCCGTCTGGCCTGAAGCGGGTTCGTCATCGAGAATCTTCTTTGCCCCCGTCGCGGTCTTCATGGTGTATACGTCCACCACAGCTTCCAGCTTTCCCTGGAATTTGTAATCGGACGTCGCTGCGGAGACGACCCCCGCACCGATATACTCGTCCGCACCGCCGTCGAGGTATTGCCACAAGGTGTCAGCGGTGTAAGTGCGTGTTGGGCCGGTTTTCTCCCATCCAGAGACCAGACCCGAAGAAGGGAACGGATCGGCGGCCTTTCTCCTGCAACCCGCTGCGGCACTCACGGCGACAATCAATACGCCAATACAAATCCATCTTGTCTTCACGATTGCGCCTTTTCCTTTCTTCGAGTGAGCAGAATCTGGTTGCTGGGCGATCGGCTCTCCCCGATGCTGGTGACATAAACAGCCGGATGCTCCTGGAGGGGGCAGGCATATTCGCAGGCTCCGCAACCGACACACAGGCTGGGATCGACGTGTGGCTGCTTCAGCAGCTTGAGGTTGCCAGCGGCGTCCGGGACCTCCACTTGTTCGAGATCAATGGCCTTGGGCGAGACCGGGCACCATTCTTCGCAGACCACACAATCGGTGGCCAGTGCCCAGGGCAGGCAACGGCTGCGATCATGGAAGGCTGTGCCCAGGCGCACGGGCTGCGAGTTCTGCTGGCCGACGCCGACTACCCAGCCCTTTTCGCGGGGCGTGATGTTCCAGATGGCGCCGGTCGGACAGACTTCGGAACAGAGAACGCAGCTTGGCTCGCAATAGCCGATGCGCGGCGCCAGTACCGGCGTCCACAGGCCTTCCAGGCCCGCTTCGGCGAAAGCGGGCTGCAGCGCATTGTTGGGGCAAACCTTCATACACTCGCAGCAGCGAATGCAGCGGCCGAGGAACTCCGTTTCCTCGAGTGCGCCGGGCGGGCGGATGAGATGCTCGTTCCGGCTCCTGCCCATTGCCGTTTCGGCGCGCAGCAGGGGGACTGCGGACAGCCCGGCAGCCAGACCAGCCAGAGCTTTGCGCCGCGGCAGATTCGGGCCCGCGACTTCAGCTCGCTTTCGGAAGAACCGGAATCGCAGACTGTGTTGGGGGCAGACGTCGACACAGTTCAGGCACAGGAGGCATTCGGCCTTGTGCCAGGGCGCGGTTCCGATGGGATCGTCGCCTCCCTGGCAGTGCAGCAGACAGCGATTGCAGTTGTCGCAGCTTGCAGCCTCCTTATGCAGACCGAGGATCGACCAGCGCGCGGCGAAGCCGAGCAGCGCCCCCAAGGGACACAGCGCGCGACACCAGAACCGCGTTACGCGCAGGTTGAGGGCGAGCAGGACGATCAGGATCAGGCCCAGCAGCGCGCCCAGTTGGAAATGCGGCTGCCGGAAGTTCAGGACCGTCGCGCTCAGAACTGCGTGAAGGATGGCGGCCGGCGCACGTACTGCGCCGATGGGACTGTGTTCCAGTGGCGTGAGTGCCGCATTGGCCGCGTAGTTGAAGGCGGGAAGGATCGACAGCGTCAGCGAACGCACCAGCAGGCTGAAGGGATCGAACCAACCGGCAATTGCGCTGCCGCAAAGGGCCGCTGCCAGAAGCGCGACCAGAATCGCATACTTGGTTCGCTGCCACGGTTTGTAGCGGTTGGATTCGATCCACTGCCGGCCGCGCTTGCGTTCGGATTGGAGATTCCCAAAGAAGTGGTGGACGGTGCCTATCGGGCAAATCCAGCCGCAGAAAAAGCGGCCCAGGAACATGACCGGCAGAACTATCAGCAGCGACCATGCCAGGCCGCGATAGAGAGCGTGCGTCGCAAGAGCATTTACGAGCGCCGCCAGCGGATCAAACTCAAAAAAGAGGCGAACCGGCCAACGCATCTGTATTTCGCCCGTCGCGCCAGTGGCACCGCGAAATCCAGTCCTGACAAGAAGCAACAGGAAGAGGAGAAAAAAGAATACCTGCGACGCGCGCCGCAGGTGGATAAGTCGAATCCTCACAAGCATGGATCGGAGATGCTCCTTTCCTGCCGGAGTGCAAGCGCGCCCTTGGACTGTGGCGAAAACGCAATGCGGCAAAGCGCGGGCAGCGCGTTCCCAGTCAATGCCCTGGTTCAAGGCTGGCTGGCGTTTCCATTCGCTGTCAGTGACCGCCGTCACCCTGGTCCCTCGCTGTGCCCATTCAAAACAGGTCGAGACTGGCCCGAAGGAGACTAATGTGAAGGCGGAAACCCTTCGCGGAGGCTGCGGTGACCCTTCATTTCATCTCCGTTGCGCGCGTCAGGCCGGCCGCCATCGCGGCGAAGGCGGCTCCGCTACTCGTCGGATTCACTGCGGTCGTCGGGCAGATCGTACTCATGCGGGAAGTCATCATCCTGTTCAGTGGGAACGAAATCTCGATGGGGATTGCACTCGCCGCCTGGCTCGTTTGGACGGCGGCCGGAAGCGGCCTTGCCAGCCGGATGCGAACAGGGCGCGTGAGCGCCCGCCATACGGTTGCGGCACTCCAATGCCTCGCCGGGGCCAGCCTGGTGCCGACCGTGTGGATGCTGCGCGCGGGAAGGGCTGCATTCCAGACGGTGCCGGGTGAGCTGATTGGCCCGCTACCGATGCTGATCACCACTCTTGTCTGTCTGAGTGTGTTTTGCATTCTCTCGGGGGGCCTCTTCTTGGCCGCCGCGCGCATGGTCCAGCAGGAGAGCGCTGTTTCGGA
Organism: Acidobacteriaceae bacterium; assembly: GCA_030041955.1. Lineage (GTDB taxonomy): Bacteria > Acidobacteriota > Terriglobia > Terriglobales > Acidobacteriaceae > Palsa-343. The sequence goes on from JASIAO010000105.1 coordinate 30,625, forward strand.
GCGAGTCGCCGTGAGCTGGGCTTATGTGCTGGAGGCCGCAGGGTCGGGATTGGGTGGGGTTCTGTGCAGCGTACTGCTGCTGCGCTTCTTCGGATCGTTCCAGATTGCGGGAATCGTCGCGCTCGTGAACCTGGGCGCGGCGGCGATCCTCTTTTTTCCACTCAAAGGCTGGAAGGTTGCGATTGCCGCGCTGGCTGTCGCGGCTGTGGCCATTCCCTGGGCGGCCTGGGTTGCGCACAGGCTGGACACGTCCGCGGAGCAGCGTCTGTGGCAGGGATTCCACGTCGTGCAATCGCGGAACACGATCTATGGAAACCTGACTGTCGTCGCGACCGGCGATCTGCAAACGATTTACGACAATGGCGTGAAGCTGGCCAGCATTCCGGATGAGGCCGCAGCCGAAGAGGCCGTTCATTATGCGCTGCTGGAGCATCCTGCGCCGAAAAGCGTTTTGCTGATCGGGGGCGGCGCGAACGGCAGTGTTCAGCAGGCACTGCGACACCCATCCGTTCGGCGACTCGACTACGTTGAGCTCGATCCCGCGCTGGTGGAAATGTCTCGGCAGATTTCTCCCGGCTTCGCTCCTTCTCTCTCCGATGCACGCGTGCGGGTGCACATTGCGGATGCGCGGCTTTGGCTGAAGACGACCCCGGAACGGTTCGACGCCATCGTGGTCGATCTGCCGGATCCCGAGACCGCGCAGCTAAACAGGTTCTACACGGAGGAGTTTTTCCGCTCTGCTCGCGATCACCTCGCACCGGGAGGGATTCTCGGATTTCAGGTGCACTCGTCGGAGGAAACCATCAGTCCGGAAATGGCCGATTTCCTGCGCTGCATCGACCGCACGGTACGCGAAGTGTTCCCCTGGGTCGCGATCATTCCGGGCGACACGATGCATTTCTTCGCAACGGCGCAGCCAAATGTTGTTACGGAAGACCCGCGGGTTCTGATTGCGAGACTGCAAAGCAGGGGCCTGCAAACGCAGTATGTGCGGGAATATTTCATCCCCTTCCGGATGATGCCCGACCGCATGGCGCAGGTTCACGCGGTGCTGCAACCTTTGCCGGGAACTCCGGTCAATCGCGACTTCCGGCCGATTGCCTACTACTTCGATGCGGTCCTGTGGGGCTCCCAGTTCCGCTCGGGATTTTCTCGCGCTTTCGAAGCTGCGGCGCAGGTCCCTTTTGTCTGGCTGCTCGCAACCGTGGTCATCCTGCTCCTCGCCACTCTCGGCGCGGTGCGATCGGCCGAAAGACACAGGCCCCAGCGAACGGCAGCGCTGGCGTGCACTGCCCTGACCGGCTACACCCTGATGGCGCTGCAGATCCTCCTGCTGTTCTCGTTCCAGTCCGTGTACGGCTACGTGTATCACGAGCTTGCTGTGCTCATCGGTCTGTTCATGGCGGGGATTGGGCTGGGAAGCTGGCTCGCGATCCGGCGCATTGCCTGCGCTGATCCCGCTTCATTGATCCGCACCGTTGCCGCAAATCAGTTTTTGCTCGCGGCGTCCGCACTGCTGCTGCTGCTGGTGGTTGCTCTGCTTGCACAACACCCTGGGACGCAGAGCGCGCTGTGGATCGCGCAACTCGTCTTTCCTTTCCTGGCGCTGCTTTGCGGAATTCTGGGAGGGTATCAGTTTCCGCTGACGAACGAGATTTGCCTTCACGACGCGGTCACCCCAGCGCGCACAGGGGTGGTTTACGCGGTGGACCTGCTCGGGGGCAGCGTGGGCGCATTGCTGTTGAGCGCCTACCTCATCCCGGTGTTCGGTTTTTGGAAAGCAGCATGGTTCACCGCGGCCGTGAGCCTGGCCCCGGCATTTCTGGCCGTATGGGCGGGCCGGGATACAACGATGGCGGCGGAGTTTACCGCTTCTCCCCAAACACAACAGCGGTAAACAGGAAGATATCGGTGTCGCTGTCCTTCCAGCACCCGGGGTGCATACCGGCTTTCATGCAGGTTTCTTCCAGGAACCGGGTGCGATCCCATTTGGCATCCACGGGAACCTGGGGCAGCAGGAGACCCTGGTATTCGCCATTCTTCATCAGCAGGCCGTGCTCACCGATCCTGATCTGTTGCAGGTCGAGGACTCGGCGCAGAGGAGAAAGAACGGAGATTTCGTATTGGAGCCGCGGCAGCTCGGACGCCGCGACCGGGCGAAATCGCGTGTCGCGCAGCGCGGCCAGCGTTGCCGTGTCGCGGACAGCCATATAAAGCGGCTTGATGGCTGAGGTGTAGCCGACACAGCCACGCAACTCTCCCGACTCTCTGAGCGTGACGAACACACCGCGCTCCTGATTGAGGTCATCGTCACCCGCTGGCGGCGGCTCGTACGGTTCCCCCTGGCGCACGGCGTACTCGACGGAGATGCGTGCGATGGAGAGCAGCTGGTTCCTGTCCGCGGGCGACAGCGAGAAGAGCTGTTCGACCATCTGCCGCTCCCCGGTTTTCACCAGCGCAACCGCGCTGTATCCGACGACCCGGGAGCGATCGCCGCTGGTATCTCCGGAATTGGCGTAGCGCAACACCTGAGCCTGGTCCGCTCCCATGCGCTCGGCGGCGATCATGGCGGCTACGATCGGGGCCCCGCCACAGGCTTCCCAGACACGCGTCTGGAAGTTCTGGGACATGCTGAAGTAGTCCCACTCCTCGATCGCCTGCAGCGTCTTATGATCGATTTTCTCTGCCTCGTCGTACGGGTGATAGTGGGACAGGTCGGAACTGGCGACGATCAGCGTGTCGCCATCGTGAATCAGCTTTGCCAGAGCCACGCCCAGCGCCCGGCTGCTTTCATAGTTCTGATCGCCCATGACAACGGGCACGAGCGTGAAGTTGCCCAGCACATGCTGCAGCCACGGCAATTCCACCTCCACCGCGTGCTCCGTGCCCTGAGGCGTCGGCAAGTGCCCACGATCGGAGAGACGGATCGAGGGGTTCGATTTGGCCAGTTTCCTCGCAAAGTCTTTGTCGACCGGAACTGTCCCGAGCGGCGTGACATATCCATCGCCGTCGTAAACGGAGGTGAAATCGAAAGCTTCGAAATGCGATGGAGCAATGACGACCACGCGCGCATAGTGCCGGCCCCTGAGGGCGGCGTAAGTCCAGGCCGCAACCGGTCCGGAATAGGGATAGCCGGCGTGCGGCGCGACAACGGCGACGATGGAGCCATGGATCTCCGGCGGCGCGGCCTGCGCCAGCATGGCGTCCATCATGGCCGTGAGCGCTTTCGGGTCCGCCGGATAAAAGCTGCCCGCGACTCCAGCGGGCCGAAGCTTTTCGAGGTCAGCCGCCCACCCGGCTCGGACGGCCGGGATCGCTGCGATACCGAACAGCAGTGCTGTCATGAAACCACTTCCGATCCGCGTTCCGCGTTTCATCCACGTACCCTCCCCGCGCGTGCTCAGACGTGCCACACCCCCGGAATGAGCTGCCCGCAGTAAGGGCAGGTTCCCTTGCGGATCAGCATCTGCGTTACTTCCAGCCCCATGCGCTGCACGAGGATGTGTCCGCACTTCGGGCAATATGTGCTTTCGGCAGGGTGGCCGGGCACATTGCCGATGTACACGTAGTGCAGTCCCTCCGCGTCGGCAATCTGTTTGGCGCGTTCCAGTGTCGGCACCGGAGTGATGGGAAGGTTCTTCAGAAGATATTCGGGATGAAACTGCGAAAAGTGCAAAGGAACGTCGGCTCCGACGTTGTTCCTGACCCACTGCGCCAGGCCGCGGAATTCTGCGTCGCCATCGTTCAGCGTCGGCACCACAAGATAAACGATCTCCAGCCATTTGCCGGTCTTGTGCAGCGTGACGATCGAATCGAGCACAGGCTTGAGCTGGCCGCAAACCACCTGCCGGTAATACGACTCGGAGAAAGATTTCAAATCGATCTTGACGGCATCCATCTTGCCGTACGCCGCTCGCAGCGCTTCGTCCTGGATGTAGCCGTTGGAAACAACAATGCTGCGGATGCCTGCGGCATGACCGGCATCCGCCGTATCCATCAGGTATTCGATAAAGATCACCGGCTCGCTGTAGGTGTAGGCGATGGTGGGGCAGCTATATTGCGTTGCCAGCTGGGCGACTCGTTGCGGCGGTGCGTAGTCTGCCGGCACCTGTTCCGGGCGCACCTGGGAGATGTCCCAGTTCTGGCAGAACTTGCAGTTGACGTTGCAGCCGGCTGTGGCCAGCGAGAGGGCGAGCGTACCGGGAAGATAGTGGAAGAAGGGTTTCTTCTCGATCGGGTCGATATGTGCGGCGCACACCCGCGAGTGCACCAGCGTGTAATAGGTCCCGCCGCGGTTCTCGCGAACCCCGCAATAGCCGCGCTCGCGATCGCCCACGCTGCATTCGCGCGGGCACAATTTGCACTTGATCCTTCTGTTCGGAAGCTTCTGGTAGAAGCGCGCTTCCACCGTGAACTGCGAGTCGTCCTGGTTCTGCGCAGCCGGTGACAGAGACATTGCGTCCAGAGGATGTGCCATGGTGGAGATGGTTCCGGCGGCTCCCGCGCAGAGAGCGCAGCGCAGAAACGAACGCCGGTCAGGGAGACACGATGTGCCTGCGGAAGCGAATCTCTCGCTGTCGAGGAACCCCGCTCCCGCCAAACTTGAATCGGGCTGCAAATAATGTTCGCGTGACATCGCTCGCCTCCATCACGCCAGGTCTGTCTCGACCCTCTCGATTCGCTGCGGATCGTTGATGCCAAGACGATGCTGCGGGTCCGCCGCCGTGGCCAGATAGCGGGGGGCTCGCTCCTCGGCTTCGAGCGCCTTCAGTCCTTCTTCTGCCCGCTTGCGCTCGATCATCTGCCATCCGGTGGTGTCGAGGGCCACAGGATCCTGCGACGCCAGCAGAGCGTTGGGTTGCCAGCTGTATTGGGGCTTGTAAGCAGGTCCTCCCTCGTAGCACGCCGTGGTCGCGTCGCAGATGGACAGACGCATCCTGCTGCGGATTTCCGGCAGCATGTTCACATCCGCGATATAGGGATCGCAGCCGTTGGGGTGGTATTTGTTGGGATTGTGGATAGTGCCGTACATGTTCTTGAGCGCGATGGTGACGCCCGCGCCATCGTGATCCTTCAGCACCGGAACGTTGATCAGGACGTCGCAGCGCTGCGTGAGAATCTTCGATAGCCGGCTGCCAACGCTGCCCCATGTTGCCAGATCGTCTTCGTAACCCATCCGGTCAGTGCCGAAGCACTGGACCCGATTTCCCGCGATACAGACATGAAAGCCGGCGCGTTCCAGTTCATCGGTGTCGCGATCCCAGATCACGATGTCAGCAGCTCGGATTCCGGCTTGCTGCAGCCGCTCGCAAATCGCTTCGGCCAACCGCGGGCTGCCGGAAAAGCCGCGGCCACCCAGAGCGTTTACCTTCAGTCCAACCATTTGCCCCGGACGCACGATCTTCTTCCAGGCCTCGTCCGGGCGACTGACCCGGAGAAGGGTCTCCATCGTCCGGTCCAGCAGGCTCAGCATGCGTTGCGAATCCACCGTGGAGTCCGAGCCGCGCAATTGAGGATCCTGCGCAATGACCACCCTGGATCGGATCAGCGGGAGATTCTGTGCGCCAGCAGCGGAATGGGAGATTCCGTCGCCCGCAGCGACAGCAACGGCACTTGCCAGGCAATTCTTCAGGAATCTTCTTCGCCCCGTGATGGGCTCCTGGCGCATAATCTGCTCGCGCGGGACTCCGGGCGTCTTCGGCCTCAGGACGCGAATGCTCGAACCGCCTTTGTCAGCGACTCAGGAAAAGAACAAACTACCAGCATGCGCGGAGAACACCCCGAGCGCCAAGCCTGATGTACTGCGAACCGCTCTCATTTTCAGTGATGAGCGTCACAGCTTTCCGGATGCGGTTGCGTGCGCTCGAATACCCGGAACCGGATGCTCGGGGCCTCGGCTCAAGGAGACCTTCCCAGGCGCATGCGGCGCTCAGGATCGTTGGCCCGCGTCCCGGAAACGGGCGCGAACAGATGTTCGTAACGATTGTGTGGATTCCACAACATCCAGCCATCGCTTCCGAATTCTGTTGCGGCGCGAATCTGGCTGTGAACCGCAGCGGCATCGAACGCCCGCCGATCGAAAGCATAGTCCCGAAATGCCTGAATCCATGGACGGAAGCGGTCTGCAGGCAGGTTGACGCGGCGCCGCGCGTTTTCGAGGGTCTGCAGGATCACCTCAGAAGGGTATGCGACAGGATTTCGATAATTGGGGATACCGTACTGGAAGCAGGACGGATAGAGCATCGGTGACACGTAGTCCACAATGTTAGCGATACGTTCAAGCTGCTGGCCGATCCCGGTATCATTCGCATTCCAGCACACATAGCCAAAGATATCGACAGCAAGGTACACATTGAATCTGGCAAGTTGACGCTTTGCCTCGTTCAGAAATCCCCCGATCGCTTCGATCCGCGCAACTTCCCCGGCCGCGCGCGCAAAGCGAAGTTGGCCGGCGAAATCCGGAAAGCGGACATAATCGAACTGGATCTCGTCAAAACCTGCCTGTGCAGCCTCCCGAGCTATGGCAATGTTGTAGTTCCACACTTCGCCCTCGAATGGATCGGTCCATGCGAGGCCCTCGCGATCGCGATAGAGCTGCCCGTTGGCGCGGTGTACGGCCAGATCGGCACGGGCAGTAGCAAGGGGCGTGTCCTTGAAAACGACGATGCGGGCGATCACGTAGACGCCTTCGCTGTGCAGGGTACCCACCAGGAATGCCAGGCTGGGAATGGTGGTGATCTGGCGCGCGCCATCTATCCTGGCAAGAGGTACCGCACTGGGATAAGGAATGAGGCCGCGGTCCCCCTTAACGTCGATGACCAGCGAGTTGATAAAGCCCTGGTGGATCAATCTCAGAGCGGCGCTCCGAAGCGGTCTGGAGCCGATGCCGTAGACCGAGAGGTAAAGCGCTCGTGGCGTGAACGGCGCAAGAGGAAGCCTGCCACCAAGGGCCGCGACCTGAGCCGATGTGTAGCTCGCAGCGCGATAGCCGGGCGCGCGAACTGCGATCATCTGTGTTTCGCCCGCGACGCAGTAGAGACCTTCTACGTCCGCGGCGATCACCTGTTCTCCCACGTTAATGATGGCGGCTGGAATCCCGGTGCCGGTTGTGGCATCGACCACGCGCCCCCGGAAAGCACACGCGCCAGAGCAGCGAAATGAAACCGCAAGAGTCAGGGCGAAGCTGAGGATGGCGCTTCTCATGGCGTGGCCCTTTCGGCTGCGGGATGCAGGAGCCTGCTCAACGCCTCGCCTCGGTCTCTGTCGGAGACAGCGATACGAGGGATTGCGAAGCGGTTGCCTCGTGTTCTGACGAGGCCGCCGGTGTAGGCAAAGGCAGCAATGTATCCAGCATGGGCCGCGGCCTGTTCCAGTTCCGGATCGACAATGCCAAAGGGCCAGGCCAGAAGGTTAACCTGAACGCCGAGCTGTTGTTCGAGCACTGCGCAGGAGTGGTTGAGCTGGAATGCGACGAATGCCTGATAGTCTGCAGGGCTCCGGCGTGTTTTCTCCCGGTGAAAATTGGGGTGCCAGTAGGTATGCGACTGCACGTCAACGAGGCCGGAACGCTGCATTTCCCGGAGTTCGTCCCAGGTGAGGGCGTAGGAAGCTCTGGAAATCGCCGATGGATAGATGAAGAGGGTTACGGGAATCCGCTGCTGCCGGATGACCGGAAACATCTCTGTGAATACGGAGCGATGACCGTCGTCCACGGTGATGGCTACGGCACCGGGCTCCGGCGGGCGCCCGTCCCGCACAAACTGTATGACCTCGGCCAGCGGCACGATTTTGTAACCATGTTCGGCGAGCCAGGCCAATTGACTTTTCAACGTTGAAGTTTTTACGGTTGTGGGCCCAGCTTCCTGCGGATTGAAGCGATGGTAGACAAGGACCGGCACCGCCACGGAATCGAGTTTGTCCTGTCCCGGATCCGACAAGGGCATCCCCATGCTGAACGCAGCAACGAGGATGAGCGCCCGACCCAACATGCAGGCCTCAATCGGATCGGCTTCCAGTTCTGTTCTCCGATCGCACCCGCATCTTTGACGTTCAACTCCAGAGAAGCGAAGCGAGAGCAGGAATCGGGGGCGATTGCTAAAGTGCAGTGCTGCAGCAATCTCCAGCACATGATTCCATGGTCGAGTGCGAAGACTTTTGTCTCATCAAAAAAACAATATCGACACCGGGCTGTTGCGCGCCAGCGGTGTCCTGCTATCGATCGCAGGCGAGACGACGCGGTCCGCAATCCGCGCCACGAATTCAATACCAACAGTTCAGCGCCCGGTCGCTTGGTCTCTGGTCAGCGGCGGCTTCACTGGGGAGTCGCACGCTCTCGGGAGCCCGAGGCTCGCGGGAAGTGGAGGATCCATGTGACCGCTGCTCCCAGCGCAGCGCTCAAAGGCACGACGGCGGTGTGCCACACGAGCACGTGGGCGGCCTCGAAATTGGGGCAATGCAACTCCAGCATAGCCACGCCGGCAATGCCGCCGAGGGTGCCCGCTGCCAATCCGGCAGAAACAGGGTTGAGAGCGACGCCGCGACGCAGCAGCAGCAGCCAGCTGAGCAAGGCGGCCGGGACGGCATAGAGGAGCCCGGTGAGCAGGCAGGCGACGCCGACGGGAACAAAGTGCTCGACATGACAATCGCGAAAGAGGAATGCAAAGATGGCCAGCAACACCGCGCTGCCGAAAGCCAAAAGCGCACCCGAAGAGAGACGACGCCGGCTGCCGGGGATCATTTCGTGGACGAATGCTGCGCCTGCCACCCATATAAGGAGGACGAGCGTAGAAAAGACGAGCGAGCGCTCGAGGATATCCATTTTTTCGATTCCGAAGAACCCTGCATGGGCCGCGCCCGCCACAGAGACGGCCGCGCAGACGAAGAACAGTCCACTCGTGATCGCCCACGTGGACGGCAGCGGACGAACCGGCCGGAGCGAGGGCTTGATCGACTCGGCAACCCGCCGCAGCGTCTCCGGCTGCGGATCGTGCGCGGCGCGCGCAGCCCTGTTCAGGACATCGTCAATCTCTTCGTCTTTCACGACAGCCCGCTTCTCCCCCCTCGCGATCCGATTGCGTGCACGGTCAGCGTCTTTCTCAATTTCTCGTAGGCCCGGTGTGCTTTCTGCTTGACTGCGCCCACCGTGGAAGAAGTGGCTCGCGCCACCTCCTCCAGTGACATTCCAGAAACCTTCAGCATGGCGACTATCTCGCGCTGGCTCTCGGAAAGGGGAGCCAGCAGTGCGTCCAGATCGTGAGCCGGGCCGAACTCCGCAGGCGTTGCCGCCGCAGTACCGGACATCGCCTCCAGTTCGCGCTCGCCGGCCAGGGTGCGCATCGACTTGCGATAGTGATCGACTCGAACGTGGCGGGCAATGGCATAGAACCACGGCAGCGCCGGCTCGCCGGGGCGATAGGTATGCCTGACCCTGTGGATGCGAAGCCACGTGTCCTGCAGCAGATCGTCAGCATCGGCGCGGCTGGCGGATTGCGCGCTGAAAAACCGATGCAATTGCGGCCCAATGCGATCGATGAGCGCCGCCGCGGCCGCGAAATCTCCCTGCTGATAGAGGGCCATCAGTGTCTCGAGATCGCTGTCCGCGTGCATGCGATGGATGGGTTCCTGCAACCTTTATCAGTACCGGGGTATGGATGTAAACCACTCCATGCGGACATGGCAGATGCGCCGGCCATGTGCAGGCCGACTCTATGGATTCGTCCAGGAACGCCAGGAAGTTACGCCGCCCGCAAAAATTCAGCAAATTTTTCAAACTGCGGATTCCTGCGCAGCCGAGCGTAACTTTTCGCGGGCCGGCAGCGAATTCCCTGTCAGTGAAATTGCTCCGGCCCGCAGGAGGATCTCGCAAGGCGGGGCATCTCTCACCACAAATCCAGGAGGCGTCTGTGAGTCTTGAGAATTTCCATGAGTCTGGTCTGTGGCGTCGCGGCTTTACGATAGCGACGCTCTTCGTCGCTGGCGCGCTGGCCGCATACGGCCAGGGCCGCAGTACGCTGGTAGTTACCAGCACAAACGATCCGAGCGGCAATTCCGTCGTCGTATTCAGCCTCGGCGCCGGGCATACGCCTGCGCTGTGGCCGACGGAAAAGTTGCCTACTGGCGGCAAAGGCGGCGCAAGCGCCAATGCCGGCATAGTGCAGTTCATCGGCAGTCTGGGAGCAGTCGCGAATTATGGGTCGAACACGGTGACTCAGCTGGTGCGCTACGGCAATGCCATTGGCCTCGCCAAAACAATCCAACTGGCGCCGGACTGCGCAAAACCGGACTCCGTCGCCCTGACCAACAGCCACGTCTTCGTGGTGGGCGCTACCTGCGCCGAGAGCCATGCGTGGCCATCCGGGTATGTGGATGGACCGGTGGTGACTCTTCCGGATACTTCCGCGGCGCAAATCGCAGTGGGTGACAGCTGGGCAGCGGTGACGCTGACTTCGGGATCTGTTCTTCAACTGCCGCTCGCGCAGGACGGGACGCTGAATGGATCGATGAATACCATCTCGCTGCCCAGCGACGCGGACATGGTTCCCCTTGGTGAAGCTTTCTGGGGCGATACCCTGGGCTTCACGCCGGCGCACAGTCCTGACAGCTTCGCCATCCTGGACCAGAACCAGAGCCTTTACCCGATAGCCGGACCGACGCCGTCCTATCCCACCAATGCTCCCTGCTGGGTGGCCAAAGGCGGAGGAAACATCTGGTACACGGGCAACTCTCCTGGTGACGCCATCTCCATCTTCTTCAGCGACAACCAGGGCGGGGTCTTCTACAAATCCGTGCCGCTCCCGGGCTCGCCAACCGACGTAACGGTCTCCCCTGACGGCAACTTGTTAGCTGTCATTTATGCCGCGGCGAACAACGCGTATGTCGAAGTCTTCGCCATTGACGACCACGGCGACCTCTCGCCGATAGCCACCTCCCCGGCAATCGGCGTCACCTCCTTCAGCGGCGTTGCCTTCAGTCAATAGCCGACTGTTTCGCGTCGTCCTGCCTGGCGGGCCTGGCTCGCCGGGCAAGACGACCCAGTGGGTATCAGCACCCCGGGTATTCGGGGTCTCATGCAGTCGCGAGATCCGCGAACTCGACACGCAGAACCGCCTCAGAAATGGAGTCCTCCGCCGCAGATCAGCACCTCTCCGGTAACGTAATCGGAGAGAGGTGAGCAGAAAAACAGCACTGCGCCGGCCGCCTCTTCGGGCGTCCCAAGGCGCCCCAGAGGGCATGCGCTCTTCACCGATTCGAGGAGGCTGGGCTGCACGCCGAGACGGATCTGATGTCCATGCATCTCCATTTTGGCGTCCGGCTGATTGAGGTCCTGCACCAGCCGTGTCTGGATGAGACCGAATCCGACCGCATTGACGTTGACGTTGTAGCGCCCCCATTCCTTGGCCAGAGTTTTCGTCAGTCCGATGACGCCGGCCTTACCCGACGAATAGCCAGCCTGACCGGGATTGCCGTCGGTCCCCGCGATCGAGGTGATGTTGACTACCTTGCGCATGACGCGAAGGCCCGCGGCGATCTCCTCCTTGGCACGCTCGCGAATATAGCCTGAGGCTGCGCGGAGAATGCGAAAGGGGGTAACCAGGTGAATCTCCAGCATCGCCTGGAACTGCTCATCGGTAGTTTTCTGGATGACGTTGTCCCAGCTATAGCCGGCGTTATTGACGATGATATCGATGGAACCGAAGGCGTCGATGGCGGTCTGCACGATTCGTTCGGGCGTAGAAGCGTCGGTGAGGTCGCCGGCGACGTGCTGCACCCGTTCCCCAGCGTCCAGTTCGGCTTCGGTTTCGCGCAGCATCGCCTCGTCGAGATCGTTGACCATCACGGAAGCGCCGGCCGCTGCCAGCCGCCGGGCGATTGCCCGGCCAATGCCGCGTCCAGCGCCGGTGACGAGTGCGGTTTTGCCTTCCAGCGTGAACGGTGCCTCGGTAACGGTCACCGGGCGGTCTTGCATAGTATCTGTTGCCATTTCTTCGAATCCACCCCGAGCGAAGTTTGCTGTCATGCAGCGAACGTGGTGCTGCAGCGCAGCATATGCCCTGAGATTACCTCCGCTCCCCCTGAGTTGTCCAACCCTGATTTGCTGCCGGTCGCGCGCTGGAATCTCTGACAGGCGCTTACCCCTCCCCGCTTAGCCTCAGCGGAGGAATTTGCAGGCGCGGTACTGCTCGGACTGCGTCACCGGCGAAGTGCTGCCTTGCGGTGGGGACCTGCACTTTTAGCGGCGTGCTTCGGGGGCTCAGTCTCGACGGCGTGTGGCTCACGATCAGCATCTTTGGCGAACAAATATTCCTCCTCGACGAGCCAGTACACCTCCAGCCAGTGATCGAGGCTGTGTTCGTGACCGGAGTCGTGCGAAGACGGGTGGGGCTTTTCCGGAACCCCGGAAATGTGTTCCATTAGGGCAGGCATAATCGCCTCCGGTTAGATCGCCTGTTCGGGATCAATCAGAACTGGCCACAGATCAGCACAAAGACCGGTGTCGCGCTGTGATGGCCATCACAGTGCCTTCGTTTTCATCGCATCAATAAGAGGACCGGCAATGTGCGCAATACAACGCTGACATTTACGCCGAGAGCTTACATTAATGGCATTCCGCGGCTGCGACTTTTCGATACGGTTCGCTTTCTTTCCTCCCTGCTGCTGATTGCCTCCCGACGCCGCGAGATTTTGTACGGGCCCACGGTCGGAGGACAGAGCCGACTCTCAAGCCCTGCCACTTCGACATTTGCGTTGATGCGGTGGTGCCGCTGCCATGTGCGTCTATGCTCACTTACGTGCCGGAGTCGCAGAGTCGCGCGTTCCACCATGCAGCCCCAAGCCTGTTAGTCATCCTGCCCCAATAGCCCGCACCGGGGTCCGGCTCGACACCGGATCCTTCTCCTCAACTCCCGCTCGAATATCCGCGACAGCCGCCACACCGGTCTCGCATCCACGCGAAGCCGGCGCGTTCGGATTTTGCGCGCTCCGGCGAATTCTCCCGGGAACAACCTGAAGGGAGCTGGCCCATGACAGATCGTGAAGTAGTCGTCCTGAGCGCCGTGCGCACCGCCATCGGTAAATTCGGAGGAGCCCTGAAAGACATTCCTCCGACTGAACTCGCAGCGAAAGTCGTCTGCCAGGGGGTGCAGCGTTCGGGCCTTGCGCCGACCGACATTGGCCATGTCGTCTTCGGCAACGTGATTCACACCGATCCCAGGGATATGTATTTGGCGCGCGTTGCCGCGCTGCGCGGAGGCATACCTGTGGAAACGGCCGCCCTCACTGTCAACCGACTGTGCGGCAGCGGTCTTCAGGCCATACTCACAGCCGCGGATTCCATCGTTCACGGCGATACCGACGCTGCGGTTGGCGGCGGCGCGGAGTCGATGAGCCGAGCGCCTTACTGGCTGCCCTCGATGCGATGGGGCGCGCGGCTCAACGATGCCACCGCTGTCGATGCTCTGGTGGCAGCCGTGACCGATCCGTTCGATCAGGTCCACATGGGAATCACGGCGGAAAACGTCGCGCGGAGATGGGAGATCACCAGACAGGATCAGGATGAGCTTGCCGTCGAGAGCCATCGCCGCGCGATAGAAGCCATCAACACAGGAAAATTCAACAATCAGATCGTGCCCATTGAACTGAAAACAAAAAATGGCCCGGCCTTCTTTATGACGGACGAGCAGCCGCGCTCCGACGCCACGATAGAAAACCTGGCAAGGCTAAAGCCGGCCTTTGATCCGAACGGAACGGTGACGGCGGGCAACGCGTCCAGCATCAATGACGGCGCCGCGGCCGTAGTTCTGATGGAGCGCAAAGCGGCGGAAGAACGCGGCCTAAAACCATTAGCCACGCTGATTGACTACGTTGTCGTCGGCGTAGAGCCGAAGGTAATGGGCATCGGCCCGGTCTCGGCCGTCCGCAAGCTCTTCCAGCGGACCGGGCTGACCACGGAACAAATGGATGTGATCGAACTCAACGAGGCGTTCGCCGCGCAGTTGCTTGCGGTTCGACGCCAACTTGAATTCCCTCCGGACAAAACCAATCCCAATGGCAGCGGTATCTCGCTCGGTCATCCCCTGGGAGCAACTGGCGCCATTGTCACGGTGAAAGCGCTCCATGAACTGCGCAGAATCGGTGGAAAGTACGCGCTGGTCACCATGTGCATCGGCGGCGGGCAGGGCATTGCCGCTATTTTCGAAGGCAACCACTAAACAAGGAGGCGGACATGGATACCGCAGTTTTAATGGAACCAAAGCTCGCACTGTCTCGGCCTCTTGAAGGCAGAGTTGCTCTGGTGACGGGCGCATCTCGCGGCATTGGTCGAGCCATCGCAAGAGAACTCGCCGACCGCGGCGCTGTCGTCGTCATCAACTTCTTTAACAGCATCGGCCGCGCTCAGGAACTGAGAGAAGACATCGAAAGATCCGGTGGCGAAGCCTGTCTGATGCAGGGAGATGTCTCGAACCGGCAGGAAGCCCGCCGGGCGATTCACAAACTGCTCGAGGTATATGGCAGGCTCGACATCCTGGTGAACAATGCGGGAATCACGCGGGACCGGTCCATCCGCAAGATGACGGACAGCGACTGGCTGGAAGTGATCGAAACCAATCTGAACAGTATGTTCTACTGCACCAGCGCAGCCGTTCCGGCGATGGTCGAACACAAGTACGGCCGGATCGTAAATATCGCTTCATTTTCCGGGCAGGCCGGCAATTTCGGTCAGGCGAATTATGCGGCGAGCAAAGGCGGAATTATCGCTTTCACCAAGGTCCTTGCCCTGGAGCTGGCGAAATACAACATCACCGCCAACGTGGTGGCTCCTGGTTTTACCAGCACCGACATGCTCGCCGCAGTGCCGGGCGAAATCCAGGATCAGATCAGGACCAGGATTCCGCTGGGGCGCTTTGCCGAGCCGCTCGAGATCGCAAAAGCCGCCGCCTTCCTTATTTGCGACGGCGATTATGTGACCGGCCAGCAAATCAACATCAATGGGGGAATTTATATGTAACAGTCGTTGTATTGTTTTAGCGGGAGCGGGCGCTCAGCCACGCGTCGATATGCGGCCACGTGGTTCTGGGCGCCGCGCTTCCCGCCATAATTCCAATGTGGCCGCCCGGGATCCTGTACAACTCCTTATCCCGGCTTCCGGCTTTGGCGAGAATCGCCTCCGACTGACAAGGGGGCGTAATGTGATCGCCCTCCGCGATCACGGTGAGCAGATTCGCTCGAATCCTCCGCAGATCCACCCGCTTCCCGCGCACCACCAGTTCGTTCTTCATCAGGCGATTGTGCCGGTAGAGTTCCACAATCAGCTGCCGATACGCGCCGCCCGCCATGGGAACATTGTCTGTCACCCATGTATTCATCGCGTGCCAGGCTTCCACCACCTGGGGATCGTCGAGGTTGTCCCACAGTTTGCAGTAGTTGGTGATGTAATTCTCCACCGGCTTCAGAGCCTTGGCTCCGTAGTCGATCATCTCGCCGGGCATGTTGCCGAAAGCATCCAGAATGGTGTCGACATCGAAATACTTTTCGTCGGTCCAGCGAGCAAAGGTAATGCCATTGCGATTGGAAAAATCCAGCGGCGCGGTCAGCAGCAACAGGTTGCGCAACCCTTCATCGGGCCGCATCGCCGCATAGATCGTGGTCAGGATCGCGCCGATGCACCAGCCCAGCATACTGAACTCTTCGCACTCGGCAGCGGTCTTCACCTTGCGGATCGCGCGCGGCAGATACTCCAGGGCGTAATCGTCCAGCTTCATATGACGGTCTTCAAATCCCGGCACGCCCCAGTCCAGCAAATACAGGTCATAACCCTGGCCCAGCATGTACTCGACGAAGCTGTGTCCCGGCCGCAAATCGAGAATCGAGGGACGGTTCATGATCGCGAAGATCAGCAACAGCGGAATGCGATGCCGATCCCGGGCGGCGAGTACCGGCGTGTAACGGTACAGCTTCGCTTTATTGAGCGCCCAGATCAGTTCCTTCGGCGTCTGCGCGATGGGCGCTTTGGTGGTCAGCACGCGGTTGAAAGCCAGCAGGCGCCGTCCGAGGTCGGCGAACGGATTCGGAGATGCGACATAAGATGCCATGGCTACCTCTGCGGGGGTCCCACTCCACGCCGAACAAATCGCCGCCCCCCCCTGGAACGATTCGCCGACGCGGTCGCTCTGGTGCCGGTGTTTTTCCCTGGTGCTGCCGCCGCGCTTGCGCGTGGAGCGGGCTCCGATTTCGACGCCGGCCCGTCCGGGTGAAAGCGTAGTTGAATCGCGTCCAGTTTGGCGTCGATATCATCCAGCCGCATTTCGACATTGGTGAAGCGCTCTGCAAGAGCGGCCACCTCCTGTCTGGAGGGGAGGGAAAGTTGCTGCAGCGCCTGAAGCATGGATTTGTCGACCGCTTCGCGCAATGGCGCCGAAGCGCTCAAATATCCTTCCAGCATGGCCCCGGTGGCCTGCGCGTAGGCCTCACTGTTCACTGCCTCCACCATTGTTTTGGCCATCGCATCGAGGTAGGCGTCGCGCATGGCTCGGAGGGGTTCCAGCGGATCGGCCGGTTTCGAGGTCTTTTCGTTAGCTTCGTTCATGAACAGCGCCTCCTTTCGGACCACACGAAGCATACACCCACCCGGACAGGCAGGCTATGCTTCGTGTCCCATTGGGCCGGAGCGCGATTGCGCATTAGCCGGTCCGCCGAAAATGACCCGTTTACCGGACTGCCATGTCCAGAAGCTCTTTTTGCGCGTCAACGATCGCATCCACTCCGCGCTGGATCGAATCGGACGCAGTTTCCCCCGGGCTTCCCTTAACGCCGAACTGCTCGTTGGATGTTTCAACGATCGCCTTTGCCTGCGCCGCCACCTGCTCCAGCACTTTCTTCTGCAGTGCAACAACGCGTTCCACTGACTTCTTCGCGAAGCCGTCGGCATCCTCGGTAACCCTGGTCGCTGCCGTGGTGCGCTCCTTCACCAGGTCGGCAAATGCATGGCTCTGCTCTACGACCAGGTCGATCGCCGCTTTCTGAATCTCCGCATACCTGCCGAAGCCACTGCTCTCCAGTTCCAGCATGAACAGCCCCGGTGCGCCCGGCAGTTTCTGCAGACTGTTCTTCCACAGATTCACGAGTTCACTGTTATGTTGGACCGCAATTTCGATACCCTTCTTCTGCACTTCGGCAATGCGCTCCACACCGGAGGTAAAAAGCGTTGCCACTTCGCCAAAATCAATCTTCGCCGGCGGTTCGGGCGCCGCCGCATCCCGATGGATCCTCTGGGTCGCATTCATTTGGCTCCCTGCCTTCCCATGCTGCACTGTATGCTGCGTTGCAGCATGGCTCCATATTACTCCGGCTCCCCAGGATGTCAAGCGCTAAAATGAAATGCCGACATGCCGCAGAAAACCGTTCTGATTAAGAAATACGAAAACCGCCGCCTCTACGACGCGACCAGCAGCCGGTATGTGAATCTCGAGGACGTAGCCGAGATGCTGAGGAAAGGCCAGGATGTCCGTGTCGTCGATGCCGCCTCCGGCGCGGACATTACCCGCCTTATTCTGACCCAGATCATCATCGAAGACGCGAAGACTCCGGATTCCGCCTTTCCACTGGATCTCCTTCGCCAGATGATTGTCACTTCGGGCCGGGCCAGCCAGGAAACCGCCCTGCACTATATGAAAGCTATGCTGGATCTCTATCAGGACACCTACCGGGCCATGTCGCCGGCCGTAAATCCATTTGCGGTTTTTCAGCGGGGCTCGAGGCCGGAGACCGGCGCCAGTCAGAATCAGCCGGCGCAACCTGCCCACCAAAGCGCGCAGGATGCGGAGCCGGATACGGAACAAATGAGCGAGTTGCGACAGCGGGTGGCCGATCTCGAGAAACTGGTCACCTCCCTGGCGCCCCGGCGACGCCCCTCACCACGCAAGCCTGAGCGCAGAAAGAAGAGGGTCCGCCCAAACGCGAATGATTGAGAGGCGGCGACAGAATTCTTCGCAACCCCCCGTCTGGAGCGATACAGGGGCACAGAGAATTTCTTTCGAACTGCATCCCCGCTTTCCCGGCCGACAGGTTTTCAACCTCGCTGCAAGTACCCGGCGTTGCGCAGAATGCGACGGACTTTCTTCGGGGAAACGGACAGCCGCTCCGCAACTCGCGAAATCCTGCGCTCTTCGCGCAACCAGACTTTTGGAATAACGATCTCGGCAAACTCTTCTGTAATCTGCTGAAATGTTTTATCTCCCACAGTGCCCTCAGACCAGCTGCGCAGCATGTCGGCGATGCCGGAGGCCTGCACGACCCGCGATTTGAGCGATGCCAGTTCTTCGGTCAGATGATCGTTATCGCCCGCGTCCATCAGACTGGCGGCTTCGCTGGCACAGCGACGCGCTTCTTCCCAGTCCTGAAAGAACTCGTTGGCGGCGGTGATGCCACGCGCAATCCACGCGCCCGCCACGAGTCGCCGATTCTGGGTATCCCGGGCGAGGTTAAGGGCTTCCTCGCTGTGCTCGCGGGCGCGATTGGCATAGACGGCAAGGTCCACGTCTTCTCCGAGCTGTTCCTCCACGTGCGCATTCTCAGCAGCGGATTGCAGAATTCGCGCACGGGCCATCAGAATGCGGTCGTTCTTCTCGAATCCGATGCGGTAGGCCTCAGCCGCCTCTTCCCTGGCGCGGTCGATGTCTCCGCGGTCCAAATGCAGGTAGCCAAGATTGAACACCACGTTTCCTGTTCCCCCCAGATGGCTGTGCATGTCATAAATCTGGCGCGCTCTTCTGAGATCCAGAATGGCGTCGTGACATATCTGCTGGTGACGAGAGCGGAGATTGCCGACATCTGTGCCTGCGGACTTGCCCTCAACTCCGGACCGGCATTGGGCGTCGATCTTCTTTCGAAGCTGGAGAGCGAGCAGTCGCCGCACGTACGCTGCGTTCACGAGAGCGCGAGCCAGATTCAGATGATTCGGATCGGCCTTCGCATATATGGCTATGGAGCGATCGAAATGTTCGAGTGCCCGCGCGTATTCGCCTGAGCGGCGCACGATGCGGCCGCGAGCCGACTCGATATTGCCGAGGACGACAAAGTGATCGGTCCCCTGCAGAATGTGTTCAGCATGCGTCAGGAGACGAAGCGCCTCTCTGCGCATTCCTTGCTGAAACAGCAGCCAGCTTTCCTGGACCTGTATAACCGCCGTGAAGAGCTCATCATGGGATTTCTGCGCAATCTCACGAGCACGAACAATATGCAAAAGAGCCGTCTCGTACTCACCCTTCTTCCTGTGCGCGCGCCCCTTCCAGAAATGCGCCAGCGCTTCGAGGGAGTCGTCCGGAAGATCGCGCCCCATTTTTAGCACCACGTCGAGCGATTCGATTGCCGCCACGGCATCTTCGGTCGAGAGCGCTCGATACGCTTCTGCCATGCGCAAGCGGAGATAATCACCGATAGGAAGGCATTTGCGCCGCTCTGCCGGCACGCGGAGAAGCAGAAAATTCAGAAAGTGGTGATCGCGGTACCCCACATCCACCCATTGCGCAACCAGCAGCAGCAGGCGGGCGGCATCGGGGTCGTCGGGATTCAGGTTAGCCAATGCCGCTTCTGCCGAATCGAGCATCGCCTTTCCCGCAGCAATATGGCGCACCTGCAGCGTACGGCATAAGGCGTCGGCAATGGGGCCGAGACTCGCTCCCGTGCCGCCCTCAAACGATTGATCCGTTTCGGACGAGGGTATCATCGGGGCGCTGTAAGGAGTGATCTGAGCCCCCTGCGAACGCAAATCGCGTTTGAGGGAGGCCTTCCTGTGCAGGGCTTTCTGCATTTCGTCGAGATTATGACCTTTTCCTGGCAGTTTCGTCCAGCCGTCCGAATCGGACGACCACCCCTTGTGATTGGCGGGGAGCATCGGATTTACTCATCTCACACAGACGAGTAGTCCGTCTGCTGGACGGACCCGGGAGGATTGAACATGCTGCATTCCAGAACGAACGAGTGGTCTTCCCCGCGCTGGGAAGGAATCCGCCGGCCCTATTCAAAGGAAGAGCTGCGCCGTCTTCGCGGCACGGTGCGCGTGGAATATTCCATTGCGCGCGAAGGCGCCGAAAAGCTCTGGACGTTGCTCCACCAGGAGAGCTACATAGCTGCCCTTGGGGCGCTCACGGGCAACCAGGCTGTGCAGATGGCGCAGGCGGGACTCAAGGCCATTTACCTGAGCGGCTGGCAAGTGGCCGCCGATGCGAATCTCAGCGGACAGATGTATCCGGACCAGAGCCTTTATCCGGCAAATAGCGTTCCCGCCGTGGTGCGTGCGATCAACAATGCACTGATCCGCGCTGACCAGATCGCTCATGCCGACGGACAGCAGCATATCGACTGGATGCTCCCTATCGTCGCCGATGCCGAAGCGGGATTCGGCGGTCCTCTGAACGCATTTGAGCTGACCAAAGCGATGATTGAAGCCGGCGCGGCGGGCATCCATTTTGAAGACCAGCTCTCGTCCGCCAAGAAATGTGGGCACATGGGCGGCAAGGTGCTGGTGCCCACACGGGAAGCTATCCAAAAGCTGATCGCGGCTCGGCTGGCGGCCGACGTTCTGGATGTCCCCACGATTCTGGTGGCGCGCACCGATGCGGACGCGGCCCAGCTCATTACCAGCGACTGCGACCCTGTCGATCGGCTATTCCTGACCGGTGAGCGCACCGTCGAGGGCTTCTTCCGCTTCCGTGGCGGTCTTGAGGCGGCGATCGCTCGCGGGCTCGCCTACGCACCCTGGGCCGACGTCATCTGGTGCGAAACGTCTGAACCGAACCTGGAAGACGCCAGAACGTTCGCCGCGGCAATCCGTGGCCGCTTCCCGGACAAGCTGCTGGCGTACAACTGCTCGCCGTCTTTTCATTGGGAAGGCAAGCTGAGCAAACACCGGATTGCCGATTTCCAGAGAGAACTTGGCGCCATGGGCTACCGTTTCCAGTTTGTAACACTGGCGGGTTTCCATGCGCTCAACCTCTCGGCCTTCGAACTGGCGCATGAGTACGCGCGTTCGGGGATGGCGGCCTATACGCGGCTGCAGGAACGCGAATTTGAGCTGGCCCGCAATCACGGTTATGGTGCCGTGAAACACCAGCGGTTTGTCGGCACTGGGTACTTCGACCGCATAGCAACCACCATCGCCGCCGGCGAAACTTCGACCTGCGCGCTTCCCGGTTCCACGGAAGAAGAGCAATTCTATGATGCTCGCGATCACGCTCCGACATTGTCCGAGTTACGGGCAGAGATTTAGCCGGCCCCGGAGAGTTGTTTCCCCCTAAGAGGAGATATCGACCATGACGACAGTCGCGACGGTCCAGGAACACGAAATGCTTCCGGATGGGCCGGACTCGGACATCCTCACACCCGAGGCGGTCCAGTTCCTGCGGGAGCTGGATTTCCGCTTCGACTCCCGCAGGCTCGGACTGCTCGCTGAACGCCGCACACGTCAGCAGTTGTTTGACGGTGGCTCTTTGCCCGGCTTCCTGCCGGAGACGGAAGGCATCCGCCGCGGAGACTGGATCGCGGCCGTAATACCGCCGGAATTGCTGGATCGTCGGGTGGAGATCACCGGCCCAACGGACCGGAAGATGGTGATCAACGCTCTCAACTCAGGCGCTAATGTGTTCATGGCGGATTTTGAGGACGCTAATTCGCCAACGTGGAGTAACTGTATCGAGGGCCAGCGCAATCTGCGCGACGCCAATCTGCGCTCCATCAGCTGGTGTTCCGCCGAGGGCCGGATATACGAACTGAAGCCCAATCCGGCCGTCCTCTTCGTCAGGCCGCGGGGATGGCACATGGTTGAGAAGCACTTCTGTATCTCGGGAGTCCCAATTTCAGCCTCTCTGTTCGACTTCGGCCTCTACTTCTTCCACAATTACAAAATCCTCCGTAAGCGCGGTTCTGCCCCTTATTTTTATCTGCCCAAGATGGAGAGTCATCACGAAGCGCGCCTCTGGAACGATGTCTTTCTTTTCGCGCAGGAGTATGTGGGGATTCCGAAAGGAACGATTCGCGCCACCGTTCTGATCGAGACCATTTCTGCAGCCTTCGAGATGGACGAAATACTCTTTGAACTTCGCGAGCACTCTGCCGGCCTCAACTGCGGGCGTTGGGATTACATCTTCAGCTTCATCAAGAAATTCCGCAGCCGCCCTGATTTTGTGCTTCCCGATCGCGGCTCGGTCACGATGGACCAGCCATTTCTCCGGTCCTATGTGGAACTGCTGATTCACACCTGCCACCGCCGGCGAATCCATGCGATGGGGGGAATGGCCGCTCAGATTCCCATTCGCAACGATGCGCGTGCCAACGAAGAGGCCATGGAACGGGTTCGCCAGGACAAGCTGCGCGAGGTTCTGGCCGGACACGATGGAACGTGGGTCGCTCATCCGGGCCTGGTGCCGGTAGCGCGGGAGATCTTTGATGAGCACATGCGGGGGAAAAACCAGATCCGGATGCCTCAGGACAGATGCGCGCGAATTGCTGAAAAAGACCTGCTCGAGGTCCCTCGGGGCCGAATCACGGCTGCCGGTGTGCGGCGCAACATCGATGTTGCGCTGCAATATCTGCAATCCTGGCTCAGCGGCAATGGCTGCGTACCCATTTACAACCTGATGGAAGACGCGGCGACTGCCGAAATCTCCCGGGCTCAGCTATGGCAGTGGATCCACCACGGCGCTCGCATGGAGGATGGCCAAACCGTTACCTTTAAATATTGCGAGAAGGTTCTCTCAGAGGTTCTCGGGCAGATGCGTAGCTCCATCGGAGAAACAGAGTGGGCGAAGTCCCGCTTTTCTGAGGCCGCGGAACTGCTGAAGGATCTGAGCAGGGGGGAGTTCAGGGAATTCCTGACGACCGCCGCCTACGCTGATCTTGAGTAGCTGCGGGAATCGGCGATCATTACGGCACGCCGATCCATTCTCAATCGAGCGGGAAACGCGATGTGCATCGCGGCAGGTCGACCATACCGAGGCGCTTCCGCGTCGATGTTCACTCGCCCCAGTTCACTCGCAGGCCGACTCTTAGCACCCTTGGCGTCCCCAGCGTCGTCACCGGCGTCTTGCCCACTTCAATGGCGCGATCGAACAGGTTCTCTCCCGACGCGAACGCTACTATGTGCCGTCCGAAGCTGTGCTGGCCATATGCATCCAGGCGAAAGTACCCATGCAACAGGTACGCGTTCGCATCATCGTCGAATTCGCGCCCGCTCTCCAGAGCCTGCACGCTCACCAGCCCCCAGCGTGGCCGCGACAGCCGCACCTGGATGGTCGCCATATTTTGCGGCACCTCCGGAATCCATTTGCCCACCAGCGCCGGCTGGGGCGCGAATTTCGTAACCGTGGCCAGAGCAAATTGGTAGCCGCCTTCCAGGCCGAGCCATTCTGCCGGCCGCGCGGCATAGTCGAGCGACACCCCGCGGCTCTCAATCTGCCCCAGATTCTCCCGCTTGAGCAACTCCGAGGTCGGCGTCACGCTCAGCGTCAGCGCGGTGATCGGCCGATTCACCTGAGTCCAGAAATAGCTTGCGCGCACGCTCGACCCCCAGCGACGGGCATTGGCCTGCAGCCCCGTCTCCCATCCCGTGGCGCGCTCCGAACGCAGGTTTGGATTCGGCTCCGTCGTCTGCTGACCCACCTGGCCGGTGCGATACAGCTCGTTCTCCGTTGGGGCGCGGTACGCCCGAAATGCCGAAGCATTGACTGAAACCGATTCACAGATGCGCCGCACCACCCCCAGTCGCGGATCGAAGACCGTTTCGCCGAAAGAAGGGAGCGATGCGGCCGGCGCCGGCGCGCTGAATTGCCGCGCGTTGAAATTCGAAAAGCGATCGATGCGCGCGGCTCCGCTCATCGTCCACTTGCGTGGGGTCAACAATGCCTCGCCCCATACCCCCGTCTGGCGCTGTTCCGCCGAGGTATCGAGAAACCCGCCGGCACCCGTAAAAAGCCGCTCGCGATCCTCGGCGCGAACGTCGTGCGTGTCCGCTCCCGCCAGCGCCAGCGCGTGCGTGCCGACCAGATGATGCCAACGCAGCGCCGCCCCCAGCTCATCCGCCGGGTCGAACGCAAAGCGCGTCAGCTTTTCCGAGGTCCGCCCCGGAGCGATGCTTGAAAACGTCTGCCGAAAATGCTCATCGCTGCCCCACAGGCGCAGAGCGAAGTCGCTCCAGTCCGCGCCTGCGGCCCCGCGCCACAACCGCGTCGTATTCCACTGGTCCGGCGTGCCGTTGTGCCGAGTTTCGTTCAGCACATTGCTGCGAATGAAGACGCGGCCCGGATTGTTCCCACCGCTCGCTGGGAGCGCATGTTCCACCTCTATCAGCCCATTCTGTGCATGCACGTTCGACGGCTGATCGATCGGACCCCGCAGCGCCGGCGCCACCAGCGTGTACCCGTCGGTGGCGATCAACTGCCCACCGCCCAGCGCCGACCACGGGCCCCTCTTCATCGTCGCCAGCGCGCCATCGTCCAGCGTGCTCTCCGATCCTCCGCTCATTGAAATCTGCAGGCCGGAAGATTGCGGCCGTACCGGAATGACGCTGATCACGCCGCCGATTGCGCTCGACCCGTACAAGTCCGACGCTCCGCCTCGCACCACCTCCACCGAACGGATCGCCAGCTCCGGCAATTCCTCCCAGTGAATCCACCCGCCATAGGGATCGTTCAACGGCACATCGTCGAGGACCACCAGCGAACGGCTGGCAGCCGTCGATCCCAGCCCCCGCAGCGAAATTCCCTCCGTGGTCGGATTGGCCACCAGCGAGCTCGATCTGCGAAAGAGCTGAAACCCGGGCACCTCGCGCAGCTTCCCATCCAGATTCGGACTTGCCGCGTGCTGCAACTGCTGCCGATCGAGCACCCGCGTGCTCGCCGGACTGTCTTCGGCCCCCAGTGGCGTTTGATAAGCGGTGACGACGACGGTTTCCAGTGGCTGTCGCAGAATCACATGCACCGGTAATCCTGGCGCAACGGTTTCCACCACGGCGACATAGTGCGCAGCCGTGATCTCGATCCGCCGTGGCGGCGCAGTCAGCGTAAAAGCGCCGTCCGGCCCTGTGACAGCCAGCGCGTGTCCCGCCATGTCCGTGATGGTCGCCTGGGCAATCGGCTGCCCGTTCGCGTTCACGACCGTGCCCCGCGCGGTAACCTTCGTCTGCGCGGATGCGCCAGTAGCGATCAGGAGGAGGAGGAGCAACGTTCTCAAGGCGTTCGCCTCATTGATGTTTCATTCAGGCTGGAAGTTGCTGGCTTCGCGTTTGCAGGCGTCAAGCGGCGCCGGGCATCTTGTACAGACAGGCACCGTCCAGGAGTCGGAATTGTTCTTCACTGCAAGAGATAGCATGGACCTCTCCGTACGGATCGTTTGGTCTGAGCGGCGACACTTCCTGCACCGGCCACATCATCGCGTGGAAGGTGCGCCATATGCTGCACCTCGACTACGTTCCGATCGGCCCGAGCCCCGATCACAACGACAACATGCTTCCGGATTCCGCATCAATTCATGCTTCGAAAAAAAGAGCTGCTGCTTTCTGTAGCATCCGGCAGGCACTTCGGAGTGATATAGTTCGGTTTTCCAGTCAGTCGCCCCGGAAAAATCAACCAGGAGAGTTGAATCGTGAAAAGAAGCCTCGTGCCTGCCGGTGCTTTACTTGTTTTCGCCACAGCCGCCCTGCTTGCCCTGCCCGCCGGAGCACAAAGCTCCAGCGACCTGTCCGCCCAGACGCAGATGAGCAAGCTGAAGTGGCGTTCCGTCGGCCCGTACATCGGCGGACGCGTGGTCACCGTAACCGGCGTTCCCGGGCATGACAATCTCTTCTACGCCGGCACCGTGGGCGGCGGCGTGTGGAAAAGCACCGACGAAGGCCTCGAGTGGAAGAACATCACCGACGGCAAGCTGCCTGGGGATAGCGCGAGCATCGGCGCCATCGCCGTGGCGCCCTCCGACCCGAACGTTATCTATGCGGGTACCGGAGAAGACGATATCCGCAACGACATGATTCCCGGCGACGGCATTTACAAGTCGACTGATGCGGGCGAGACGTGGAAGTACGCGGGCCTGCGCGAGACGCACTCAATCAGCGAGATCATCGTCAGCCCGAAGGATCCCAATGTGGTCTACGCATCGTCGATGGGCCACGTCTTCGTGCCCGGACCGGACCGCGGCGTTTACAAATCCACCGACGGCGGCCAGACCTGGAAAAAGATCCTCTTCGTCGACGACAAGACCGGGGCGATCGATCTGGTGATGGACCCGAATAATCCCGACCTGCTCTACGCCACAATGTGGCAGGGGCAGCGCATGCCGTGGGGACTCATCAGCGGCGGTCCGGGCAGCGGTCTCTACAAGACTACCGACGGCGGCGACCACTGGACGAACCTCACGCATAATTCCGGATTCCCGGCGGGCACTCTGGGGCGCATCGGCGTCTCCCTGGTGGCCAGCCAGCCGGACACGGTATACGCAGTCGTTCAGGCAGACGACGGCGGCGTCTTCCGTTCCGACGACGGCGGCGCGACGTGGAAGCTGGTGAATAACGAGGCGAAGCTGCGCCAGCGCGCCTTCTATTACATGGCCATCTTTGCCGACCCGAAGGATCCGAACACCGTCTACGCGCCCCAGGTGGATGCGCTGTGGGTTTCGCATGACGGCGCGAAGACGTGGACGCGGCTGCACACTCCGCACGGTGACAACCATGTGATCTGGATTAACCCGGACCACACAAACATCCTGCTCGAAGGCAACGACGGCGGCGCAACCGTCTCCACCGACGACGGCAAGACGTGGAGCCCGGATCACAATCAGCCGACCGGGCAGTTCTACCACGTCAATCTCGACGATCAGTTCCCTTTCCACATCTACGGCGCGCAACAGGACGAAGGCTCCTTTGAAGGACCGAGCGCCGACAGCGGTGGCGCGATTCCGCTGGCCGAATGGAAGAGCGTGGCCTTCGGCGAGAGCACCTTCACGGTGCCGCAGCCGGGCGATCCCGATATCACCTACGGCAGCGGCTACTACAGCATCTTCGTCAAGGAAAACCAGAAGACCGAGCAGATGCAGAGCGTCGCCCCGTGGCCGCTGTATCGAAGCGGCGCATCGTCGGACGAGCTCAAAGATCGCTTTGGCTGGACGCATCCGATTCTCTTTTCGCCGGCGAATCCGAAAGAGCTGCTCACTTCCTCGCAATACGTCTTTAAGAGCGACGACTACGGCATGACGTGGACGCGGATTTCTCCGGACCTGACGCGCAATCAGGCCGCCAGGGAGATTCCCAGCGGAGGCTCCATCGATTTGGATCAGACTGGCGCTGAAGTCTATCCCGAGGTTTACGCGCTGGCGGTTTCTCCGCTGGACGGGAACCTGATCTGGGCCGGCTCCGACGACGGAGTGGTGCATGTGACCACCGATGGCGGCAAGAGCTGGCAACTGGTGACACCGCCGGACCTGCCCGATTCCGCCGTCAGCTCGATCGAACCATCGCACACCGACCGGCAGACCGCCTATCTGACCGCGTGGCGCTATATGTGGGACGACTTCCGCCCCTACGTCTTTAAGACCACGGACCTGGGCAGGCACTGGACGTCCATCACCGCCGGCCTGCCCGACAACGAATTTGCCTTCAGAGTCCTCCAGGATCCCAACGACGCGAACCTGCTGTTCCTCGGCACCTTCAGCACGGTGTATGTGAGCTTCGACGGCGCCGCGCACTGGCAGCCGCTCACGCTGAACCTGCCCACTGCCGAGGTGCGCGATATCGCCATCAACACTCGCCAGGGTGACGTGGTGATAGCCACGCATGGCCGCGCCTTCTGGGTGCTCGATAATCTGGCCCTCCTCGAACAGCTAACGAAGAATCCCTCCGTCGCCGCCGGCAGCAGCTACCTCTTCGCGCCGGAAAAGGCGTGGCTCACGCACGCGTACGGCACTTCGCGGAGGCCTCGCCCCGGTTTCGGAGAGAATCCTCCCTTTGGCGCGACCGTCTTCTTCCGCATCCCTGCAGGCTACGATGGCAAGACCCCGCTCACGCTCTCGTTCAAGGATGCGCAGGGCAAGCTGATTCGCAGCTTTACTCTGCATCCGAAAACAGAGCAGCAGAAGAAGGAGGAAGCCGACGAGAAGGCCGGGAAACCCGCGCCGGATCGCAGTGGAGAAAGCGCCATCCAGCAGCGGCAGGAAGCCGAATCCCGGCTGACCGCGGTTGAGCCGGGGATGAACCGCTTCCAGTGGGACCTGCGCTATCCGCCATCAGTCGAGGTCAACGGCTATCATTCGCCGGAAGCCGCTGGAGGCCTGGACTATTCGGTCGACGGTCCTCTGGTGCTGCCTGGAACGTATTCCGTTGTGCTGAACTACGGCGGGCAAAAATCCACACAGACCTTTACAGTCGCTCTGGATCCACGCCTGCACGCAACCCAGCAGGATCTGGCCGCCGAGCTGGCCCTCGTTAACCAAATTCACGATGACATGAACGCGCTGAATACGCAGCTGAACCGCGCGCTGGCCGCTCGCGACAAACTGCAGAACAACGCTCAGGCTGCGAGCACGCTGGACGAGCTGAACCACGAGATCGACGATGTGGTGCAGATGAAGATCCGCTCCAGCGAGGGCGACACGATGCACGAAGCGAAGCTGCACGCGTATCTGGCATACCTCGCGGCGGACATCGAGGTGGCGTATGCTCGGCCGACGGCGGCCCAGTACGAGGTTTTCCGCTATCTCGATCAGCAGACCAAAGCCGCTGAGCAAAAACTGCAGTCGCTGACCGCACAGGCCGAAAGAGAAGCCAGGTAAGGGGGCGCTGACGGCGGAATCAGCGCCCCCGGACACGTCATCCCTTCCAAGCTGCTCCGGTCAAAATGGATTCTGCGCGAAGCAGCCCGGCCCGTTCGTCACCGACGTCAACACCTGCGACTTCGACGCGATGGTGCGGCTGTAGCACTCACCCAACGAATTCCTCCAGGTATAGGTTCCTGACGACTGGCTGTTGCTGTTCCCGGTGAAATTGAAGTTGGCGTCCCAATTGAGCGTATCCGTCGAATGCACTTTGTTGGTCAGGTTGCTGTTATAGAGCGGGAACCGGCCGAAATTTGTACCCTCGTTCTTCGCATCGCTTTGATGGACGGTAGTCGTCTGCGTGTAGGTGCCGTCGGCGTTTTCAACGAACAGGTAATCGATATTCAGCGGGTATTCAAAGTCCTCCTCGCTCGTTGTCGCCAGCCGGCTCTGCTGCGTGGTCGTGATCGAATGCACCGTGGTCAGCTGCTGCGCGTTCTGCTCGTCGGTGGTTGCGTTCACCACGAATTGCTGGTTGTTGCTGAAGTCCACACTCTGCGTCACCGTCGTCACCACCCGCCCCTGCGACGTGTTCAGGTAACCGCTGATAGTAAAGTTCCGGTGCGATGTGGTCAGGATGTTTCCTGTCGAATTACCGCTGGCATCTGTCGTGATGTTGTTCTGGATCTGCGGGCTCGGCGCTGCCGAGAGTGAGTTGCTGATCAGGCCGCCTGTAGTCTTCTGCGATCCGTGATCGAGATACACGAGAAGGTTAGCCGTCGCCAGGAAATAGCCATTTGCGTTGTACACGCTCACGGCCACCGTGTGCGTGTCGCCATCGCCCAACACACCCGCGAATGGAGTCAGATTGACGCGATACGGCACGAAATCCAGAGTCTGCACGCCGGTGACTGGCTCCCACAGGAACGGGTCGATGCCGCCCGTGAAGATCCATGGATACACCGGCGCCACGCCCGCAGGATTCCCGTCGATCCAGATCTCGCCCTCGCGAAACGCCGTGTTCCCGCAGCTCTCCAGCGGACCGGTCTCATTGTTCGGCACGCAAAAATACCAGAATTCGTCGCCGATCTGGTTTTGCGTAATCACGTCCAGATAGACGCTCTCCACGTTTTGCGGCAGATTCAGCGTCTGTGTGATCTGATCGCTTCCTGTGTTCAATGTGCCCGCGTCACCCCCCGAGCCGTTCACCGGAATGACGATGTCCGGAACGCGCGGCGCGGGATTGCGAAAGTTCGCCGGATAGAATTCCAGCGCAGCGTTCGCGTAGATGATCCCGTTGTAATCCACTCCGTCATACACGCCGACGAAGTTGCCCAGGTTGGCTTCGCCCGTCTGCGCCGACTTGAAAATCGCCGACAGATCCGTGACGTCCCGTTCCACATGCCACGATGGGCTTAAGGCGCTCCGCGGCTCTGCCGTCGTGCCGTAGTAGATGTTGGCGTGGCCCAGATAAAACGCGGCGGTGCGGTCATACTGCGTGCCGGCCGTCACCGTGAAGTCTGCCGTAAACACCACCTTCGCCCAGGGTCCCGGGCAATCCGCCGGCGGAGTGTAGCTGTACGTCTGCGGTGTGTAGTTGTCGAACGCCAAATCCTGGAACAACTGCACCACGCATGGTTTGGTGCTGGGTCGAGGCACCGTCGGTTCAGCTGTGGCGGGATTCGACGACCCGATCTGCGGTGTGGGAGGGACGACAACCACCTGCGCGCGCATCGCACCGGTTGATGCGACCAGCAGCGCAATGGCCGGGGCAATCCACCGCCCCGAAACGAGGGAGAAATGCCGAGTCACAGGCATGTGGGTCTCCTTTTTGCGGCTAGAGTCTCCGGGGCGCTGGCCTGCTGCTCGTTCCAGTGCTCCCGGAAACGATCAGAAAATGCGCAGAAAGCATACCATGTGAATCAAAAATGGAGATAGCCGATCATTTCCAGGCTGTGGCGGTGTGCTTTCCCTGGAAAGCTCGGCAACGCTTCCCCCGATTCATCACCCGTCCCGCCGCCTGCCCGCAGCTACGTCAGGCCGCAGGCGCGGCGCTTACGCGGAGCCACTGCTCAGGAGGTAATTACGGTTGCGTACTGCTCAGGGATGGTGGCGCATCCGTCGCCTTCGCTCCCCAGGAATGGTTGGGATCGGCGCCGAGGGTGAAGCGCAGTTTGCCGCCAGCGGCGATGTCGCTGAAGGAGATCCAGTTCTGCTGCTGCTCGTGACCATCCAGTTGCACAGCCTGAATATAAGGATTCGCTTCCGGGTCCGCCGACGCTTCGATGGTGAAGGTCTTTCCCGCATACGGAGCGCTCAGGTGCAGCACAACCCTGGGAAACAGGGGGCTCACCAGTTCATAGGACAAACTGGCCGGATCCACACTGTAGATGCCCATCATGCTGAGTACAGCCCACGATGACATTTCTCCGCAGTCGTCATTTCCCGGCACACCGTCAGGAGCGTCTGTGTAGTTCTCTTTCAGAACGCGGCGAACGACTCGTTGGGATTGCCAGGGCTGTCCGGAGAAATTGAATTCGAAAGGAGCTTCCAGATCCGTTTCGTTATAGGGGTTGTAATACTGGCCGTACCAGCCAGGCTCTTTGTAGTTAAAGAACTCGGTCAGCCGCTGGTTGAAGAGGTCCGGCCCTACCGCGCCGATCACCCATGCCAGATCCGACGGCTCGAGCCACTGATAGTGCCAGCCGGAGCCCTCGATGAAGCCATGCTCCTCCTGGCTGGGATCGAACTTCGGCACCCACTCGCCGTCCGCATTGCGAGGACGGAAGAAGCGGTCCTGCCGGTCGAACACATTGCGGTAATCGAGCGCGCGCTCGTACAGCATCTTCGCATCGTCGGTCTTGCCCAGCGCCTGGGCCAGGCGATACAGCGACGCATAGGCAATCGCGTCCTCCTGGATCTGCGAAACCGAGCCATAACTCATCTTGTCGTCCGGAACGTAATGGAGTTTGTTGATCCAGTCGATGGCAGCTTCGCCCGCGTAGGGGCGTCCGGGCGGGGGCGCCTCGGTCGCATCCAGCAGCATGCCCTTCCAGCCCGCATCCATGTCGAAGCCATGCAATCCATCCAGCCAGGCCGTCGCCAGCACAACACTGAGAGGACTGCCGGCCATCACGTTCGTGTAGCGATTGATCTGCGGCCAGCGGCCCACCCAACCTCCCTGCTGATACATGAGCACGACGGACTGAGCGATGTCCTGCATTCGCTGCGGATCGACCATGGCCACCAGCGGCATTTGACTGCGGTAGATATCCCAGCCTGAGTAATTGGCATAGACGTCATGCCCCGGCGCAACATGGTGGATCTGTTCGTCGAATCCTCTGTAGCGGCTATCAGCGTCGCTGTAGATGCTGGGCATCATCAGGCTGTGATAGAG
>JASIAO010000106.1 GCA_030041955.1 Acidobacteriaceae bacterium
CACAAACAGCGGATAGGTGCACGCATCGTCCGATGGCCGGAACATCGAATAGATCATGCCCACCGGCCGCGCCGGATTACCATAGCCGTCCAGCATCAGCGTGTCGGTCGGCACAAAGGTGCGGCGTTGAAACGAATAAGGTCCGGGACCGTTGATCCGCTGCTGTTGACGGAATGTTTCGAGTATCTTCGCCGCCGCCGCTTTCCACTCGGCCCCGAACGGAGCCGTGTCCCCCGTCTGTTTCCAATATCCGTGCGCCAGCCGAATCGTATAGCAAAGCGAATCCACCCCCATTTACGCTCCGCCACTCCCGGCTTCATCTCCGTTTTGTCATCGACCGCCCAGCTCAGCGGCGGATCGGACTCGTTGTGCGTGAACGCGTTTGCATACGGATCGATCAGGATCATGCGCGTTTGCCGCCGCACCACACCTTGCAGCAGCGCGGCCAGCTTCCTGTCCTCTTTTGCAAACTGGAGATACGGCCACACCTGCGCGGACGAATCGCGCAGCCACATCGCGTCGATATCTCCGGTGATGACATAAGTGTCCGGCTCGCCATCCCGCATCTCCGCAAACACCGTGGTGTCGAGGGTGTTCGGCAGGCAGCGCGCGAACATGGCGCGCAGCGTCGGATCGGCGATCTGCGGTCCCACGCGCGTAATCGCCGCCTCGATCGCAGGGCTCGTAAACTTCCGATCAGCCGGTGCCGGCCGACCCTCCGCGATATTCCACACAAACGCCGCTGCGCTTTCCGGCACAAGGGAAGCGATGCCCGCCGCCATGCTGCCCTGGAGAAAGTCTCTTCGAGTTGCAAGCCATTTTGAAGTGCGTGAATGAAAAGGTCCCGTCATGGCGGATCTCCTTTGGAGCGCAGGGATGTAGAGGTGGTCAGGCACCGGTGAAGGCTGCTCTACCGCCTCGACTGAGGAATTCGGCCGAACCGTGGATCGTGATGCAGCAACAGATCGCATGCATGGAGAGCCTCCGTTTCAAAGCCAGGACTGTCGCTGGGAATCAGAAGCCAATGGCGTATCTTGCCGCCCAGCAAGCCGATGGCACGAAGGGAAGGGAACTCCTGGCGGAGATCCGGATCAGACGGGCTGGTCCCGTCCGACAAAACGAGCCAGACGCCGTTATCTTTCGGAGATTCCTGGCGATCCCGCAGCATACACACGATCCGGTCGCCCAGGTAAACGGCGAAACCGGAAAACATCCGGCGCACCTCGGGGTTCATGGGGGCAAGCGCTTCCAGAAAAAATGCGTGTGGGGGCTTCTGTTTCAGTTTGCCAGGGCGGGGCATGGTCTTTTCTCCCATGGACGATAACAGATTTGCCGAACGCGGTTCGTGTCCTGCGCAAGGTGCAATCCACGCGGTCTGTGCATTGGTCAGCTTGCCCGTATCGATGCGCCTTCACGATTTCTATCCTGCCTTGTCCGGGCGTCGCGCTATACTCGCCACGAGGAAAGGAAGTAACTCCCCATCCTGCCGTCAGCGGCGGTGTGGAGAGCGATTACCAAAACAGGCTCGCTGAACTGAATCGAACGCTTCGGCATCAGCAGCGACTATCTCGTCAAGCTCGGGATCTCGCGCAGAACCAGCGCTGCCGCCATAATCAGACTCCTGGGTGTCGGTGCGGAGTCCGGATAAGTGCATCGCGCACCGCAAAAAAGGCCCGGCGTCTCGCACCGGGCCCTCGCGCATGCGCTGGAATTCGCGCTATGCCGCTCGCTCCCGCCGCTTCTCCGCGCTCAGCGTCTCGATCAGCGTCTTGCTGAACGCCGGAATATCGTCCGGCTTGCGGCTGCTGATGAACTGCCCGCTGGTCACCACTTCCTCGTCCACCCACGTCGCGCCCGCGTTTTCGAGGTCCGTCTTCAGCGACGGCCACGAGGTCAATGTCTGCCCCTTGACCGCGTCCGCCTCCACCAGCGTCCACGGCCCGTGGCAGATCGCCGCAATCGGACGTTCCGTCGCCACAAATTCCTTCACGAATTGCATCGCCTCCGGGTTCATGCGCAGATGGTCCGGATTCATCACCCCGCCCGGCAGCACCAGCGCGTCATAATCGTCCACGCGCGCCTTGCCGACCGGCAGGTCCACCTTCACCTTGTCGCCCCAGTCTGTTTTGTTCCAGCCGCGAATCTCGCCGGTTTTCGGCGAGATCACCACCGTCTCCGCGCCGGCTTGGTCCAGCGCCTTGCGTGGCTCCGTCAGCTCCGACTGCTCAAATCCATCCGTCGCCAGAATCGCAATCTTCCGTCCATGCAGGTTTTCGCTCATTGGGTCCACTCCTCCATTGTTCGCATTGTTCGCTCTCCTCCCTGGGACGGGCGCCGCACCGCACTGTGTTGCCTCAACCGCCACCGCCCCCTTCGGCCAGGGCCTTTTGGCGGCATAGCAACATTTTCCAAATTTGCCTGACTGTAACGTTTCGGCGGATTCTTTCGTGTAGAGTTTGGCGTGGAATCGGGGATAACCCCAACAATCGGAGGAATTTTCATGGCTAATCGTAGGATGGCCGCGCTCGTAGCGGTCGCCGTGCTCGGCAGCCTGAGCGCCTGCAAATCATCGAACAACAACGGCAATGTCGAAATCTCCGGTGCCGGCAGCACCTTCATCAATCCCGTCATGACCCGCTGGACTGCCGACTTTACGAAACTCCACCCGAATATCCTGATCAACTACCAGTCCATCGGTTCCGGCGGCGGCATCCAGCAGGTGAAGGCGAAGACGGTCGATTTCGGCGCCTCTGACGTGGCCCTTAAGGACGAGCAGCTCTCCACCATGCAGCCGCTCGTGCAGATTCCGGAGACCGCCGGACCCGTCTGCATCACCTACAATCTGCCCGGCCTCGATCAGCCGCTCAAGCTCTCGCCCGAAGCCCTCGCCGGCATTTTTCTCGGCACCATCAAAAGCTGGCAGGATCCGCAGCTGAAGAAGGATAACGCCGGGGTGAAGTTGCCTAAACTTCCCATCGTCGTCTCCCACCGTTCTGACGGCAGCGGAACCACCGGCATCTTCACCGAATATCTTTCCGCTATCAGTCCCGACTGGAAGACGAAGGTCGGCTCCGGCACCGCCGTCAGCTGGCCGGTCGGCATCGGCGGAAAAGGCAGCGAAGGCGTCACCGGCAACATCCGCAACTCGCCCGGGGCCATCGGTTACGTCGAGCTCAGCTACGCGCAGCAGAACAATCTGCCCACGGCGCTGATTGAGAACCAGGCCGGCAAGTTCGTTGCCGCCACCGCTGACGGCACCACCGCCGATATCGCGGCTTTCAGCGCGCAGATCAGTCAGGATCCCCGCCAGCCCATCGTCAATCCTCCTGCCGGCGCGCCCGACGCCTATCCCATCTCCGGCCTCACCTTCCTCCTTGTTCCCAAGGATGGTCCCGATCAGGCCAAACGCGCCGCTCTCAAGGAGTTCATCCAGTACATCATCACCGACGGTCAGGCGACCGCCGGCAGCCTCAACTACGCGCCGCTGCCCGACAGCGTCAAGCAGTACGACCAGCAGCAGCTCCAGCAGCTCACCGCCAACGGCCAGCCTCTCAGCTAACCCGCTGTCGAGGCCATCCCGGAGGGGGCGCGCTCGCCGCGCCCCTTTCTCATTCCACGATTCCGCCTCTCACTCCATCGGCGTCGGCTGTCGCAGAGCTCATCGCCGCACGATATCGATGCCGGCAGCTTCAGCTACAATGCCGACCATCAGATGTCCCGAGAAATCCACGATGCGGAAGGGCGGGTCTCGACGGTCAGTACCCTGAACGGAGCCAACGTTGCCACGTACGTCTACGATGCGGAGGGACGGCGGGTGCGAAAGATTACGGCCTCCGGCAGCGAGGACGACATCTACGATCTCTCCGGTCATGTGATCAGCGCCTTCAGTACGGCCAGTCCCGTTAGCTGGCTGCGGGGCGAGGTCTACGCCGGCGGCGCGCACCTGGCGACGTACATGAATGGCACGACCTATTTTGTTCACGCCGACTGGCTGGGAACCGAGCGGGCGCGATCGACGGTGTCCGGAGGGCCATATCAAGGCTCGCAGTGGACCAGTTACCCGTTCGGGGAAGGGTCTTCTGCGCTCAATCCCGATCCCACCCACTTCACGGGCAAGGATCACGACACGGAATCGGGACTCGACTACTTCTACGCACGCTACTACTCGGAGACCCTGGGACGCTTCATGACTCCGGACTGGGCGGCTGCGCCCGCGGCTGTGCCCTACGCCAACTATGGCGATCCGCAGAGTCTCAACCTCTACGCGTACGTCGAAAATAGTCCTGTGACCGGGATCGATGCGGACGGGCACTGCGGACAGTCTTGGAACGACTGCGCCTTGGAGCAAGAGGTGGGCTTTAATCAGTTTCAGTATATGCAGGAATTGCAAGGCGAAGCCGATGAAGGAGGCTACGAAGGGGCGGAGTCCAATAACCTTGACTATCCAGACTCCCCGTGCGATCCGATGGGCAACGGCTGCACCTTTACGCCGTACGACCGAGGCCCCTTTCCCGTCATGGGAGTTTCTGATGGTTGGGCGGTGTTCGGAGGCGAAGTGCCGGGGCCAGTGATGAGCGTCGTGCCAGGGTATATCCCCGCGACCGGTAAGACAGTAGATTTCCCGGACACGTATTCGGTCTGCGGCGATTTTATCTGCGATCCGAACGGACACGAGGTGGCGGTTGTTCAGGGCGGAGGGGCCGCCCGGCCGGGGTTTATTGTTCCTCTCTTAGCGGGTGCCGCTGCATATGCTGTCGCTGATGCCGCGACGGTTGAAGCGGGCACGCTGTTTGGAACAAGGTACCTCGGTAACCGACCCCTGCTAAACAGCGCGGATGAGCTGCGGATCGGATGGAGTCGCATAGGGGAAACTGGAAAATATGTATTTAGGATCGGCGGTGACTGGATAGAGCAGATCAAAGACAATCCACACATTAACCTTTGGCCGCCGTCCTGGTGGGGCAAATGAGATTATTTTATCTATGGGACGGGGAGGGGACCTAGTGAAAAAGGCCTTATCCGTGTCTGAGGCAGCCGGCGTTATAGAGCGCTTCCTTGATGGAAAAGAGCATTATCCCCAAGAATGGAATGACTTCATCGAGGCGAGAAGGGTCGAACCAGAAGCAGAACCCTATCGACGGAGATGCTACGAGCTTGATCCTCTTGTCAATCGTCCGGGCGAGCCCGACCAGAAGGCGCTAGCCGAGCTAAGGGCGATGATATGCGTTCTACGCGGCGGCGCGCAGCGCTGAAGTACGAGTTCGGCGCCCGATGAGTTAACACACGGAGCCACCGGTGTATCGTGGCGAAGCTGAGCGCGGGCAGAGCGGTGCAGACGGTCTACGTGCTCACGAGCGGCAACGCGCAACTCGATGAGCTGAACGGCTCGGGCGGGTGGAACCACACGAACATCTACGCCCCGGCGGTCGGCTGCTGGCGACGTACGATTCGTCAACGCAATCCAGCCCCGGCTACCACTACAACCTGACCGACTGGCTGGGAACCAAGCGCATGCAGACCACGGCGGGCGGCAATCAGCAGGAGATTTGCACCAGCAATCCGTATGGCGACGGGCTCAGCTGCACGGGAGGGGCCGACGCCACGGAGCAGCACTTCACGGGCAAAGACCACGACACCGAATCGGGACTCGACTACTTCTACGCCCGCTACTACTCCGAGACCCTGGGCCGCTTCATGACGCCGGACTGGGCTGCCGCGCCTGCGGCTGTGCCCTACGCCAGCTACGGCGATCC
>JASIAO010000107.1 GCA_030041955.1 Acidobacteriaceae bacterium
CAGCCGGATGGGACTCTCGCCTTCGAAAATGAAGACCATTCCTACGGCGGCCCAAAAAGCAAGGGGCTGCCCGGAGATCCCCTGCTGGTAATACACGAATTTGCGCAGCAGATCGCGGCGAAAGGAATCAAGCGTGTCGAAGGCCGCGTGTTGGTGGACACGTCGCTCTTCCCCGAAGGCGAGCGCGAGCTGGGCACGGGGGTTGTGATATCGCCGATCGTTGTCAACGACAACCTTGTGGATGTGATCGTCTCGCCAGGCCAGAGCGAAGGCGCGCCCGTCCAGCTGAGAATCTCACCGGAGACGTCGTACGTTCGCATCATCAATCAGGCAACCACCGGCAAGACTGGATCTCAGCCCGACATATCTTACACGGACGAGAAGCTGAATCCCGACGGCACTCGCAGCGTGACGCTGAGCGGCAGTTTGCCGCTCGGAGCGTCGCCGCAAATGAATGCCTACCCTGTTCCTGAGCCGAGCCGGTATGCCGAGACTCTTCTGGTGGAGGCGCTGAAGGATCAAGGCATCGCCGCAAAATTGCCCGCGACCGCGGAAGCGGCAGACTTCACAGCCCTGGCTACAAATTACAAACCGGACAATCTTGTGGCCGAGCACGTATCGCCGCCGTTGACTGAGGAAATCCGGGTCACGCTTAAGGTGAGCCAAAATCTGCACGCCAGCATGACGCCTTACATTCTGGGGGCGATTGCGGCTCATGCGCATAAGAGTATCGAGCAAGCCGGCTTCGATCTTGAAAATGCCTTCCTCAGGAAGGCGGGCCTCGATCTCGCGGCCGCGGATCAGAGCGACGGCGCCGGAGGGAATGCCTTCTTCACCCCGGATTTCATGACAAACTATTTGCTCTTCATGTCGAAGCAGAAGGATTTCGCCGATTTCTATCGCGCCCTCCCAGTGCTTGGCCGCGACGGCACCCTCGCCGACATTGAGGTAGACTCCCCGGCCGCTGGGCACGTACATGCCAAAACCGGAACCTACGAGGTTTATGACGCACTGAACAAGAACCTGATGGTCACCGGCAAGGGACTCGTCGGTTACATGGAGACGGCGAGCGGCCAGCATCTGGTGCTGGCGATGTATGCAAATATGGTCTCCGTTCCGCTGGATGATCCGACTGCCGCAGAACAAATGGTCGGAGGGGCCCTGGGCGAAATCGCGGCGGCTGCGTACGACTCGCCGTTACCGGCGCAGGAGCACCCTGAGGCAAGCAACGATTACGACATCATTATCAGGAACGGCAGAATCATGGACGGCACCGGCAATCCGTGGGTGTCCGGCGATGTCGGCATCCGCGGGGATCGCATCGCGGCCATCGGCGATCTGGGGAACGCCACCGCCGGGCGCGTGATCGATGCATCCGGGCTAGTGGTTTCGCCCGGATTCATCGATATGCTGGGCCAGTCCGAAATGTCTCTTCTCATCGACAACCGCTCGCTGAGCAAACTCTCGCAGGGGATCACGACCGAAATCACCGGCGAAGGCCAGTCCATTGCGCCACAGGATGCGCTCACGCTTGCAAGCCTTCAGCCGGAACTGAATCAGTACCACCTGACTGTCGATTGGATGGACCTCAACGGTTACTTTCGTCGCCTTGAAAAAACCGGCACTCCACTGAACATCGGCACGTATGTGGGTGCAGCGCAGGTCCGGGAGGCGGTGCTTGGGGATGTAGATCGCGCGCCCACGCCGGAAGAATTGGACCGAATGAAGGCCCTGGTCGCGCAGGAAATGCAGGAGGGTGCATTTGGAATTTCCACCGCGCTGATCTATCCGCCGGGCCATTACGCCAGGACCGAAGAACTGATCGCCCTGGCAAAAGTCGCTTCGCAATATGGAGGAATTTACGGAACGCACATGCGCAGCGAAGGCCAAACCGAACCTCAGGCCATCGACGAAGCTCTGCGCATCGGACGCGAGGCCAACATTCCAGTGGAGATTTTCCACCTCAAGGTCAGCGGCAAAACGCGCTGGGGATCGATGCCGAAAGTTGTAGCCACCATCCAGGCCGCTCGCGATTCCGGCCAGGATGTTACGGCCGACATGTATCCCTATCTCGCCGGCGGAACCGCCCTCGCTTCCAGCCTCCCCCCGTGGGTGGCAAATGGCGGCCAGAATCAATTGCTCCAGAGGCTCCGGGATCCCGCCATTCGCCGGAAGATCAAGCTGGAAATGGCCTCCGATCATCCCGGATGGGAGAATCTGTTCTTTGACAGCGGCGGAGGTGCCGGCGTGATGGTTTCCGGCGTCGAAAATCCCGCGCTGAAAAAATACGATGGGCAAACCATCGCGCAGATCGCCGCTGAGCAGCACAAGTCCGAACTCGATACTCTCTTCGATTTCATTCTTGCCGACAAAGGACAATCCGGCGCGCTTTATTTCATTGCCAGTGAAAACGATCTGAAATACGGCCTCAGGCAGCCGTGGACCAGCCTGTGCCTTGATGCCGGAGAACTCTCGCTCGATGGGCCGCTCTTCGAGGCCCATTCTCATCCGCGCGCTTTTGGCGCGATGCCGCGCTTCCTGGGCCACTATGTGCGGGACGAGCATCTGCTCTCGCTGGAGCAAGGGATTCGCAAAATGACTTCATTGCCCGCGCAACGGGAGCGCCT
>JASIAO010000108.1 GCA_030041955.1 Acidobacteriaceae bacterium
CGGCGCGCGAGGACAAAAAGGTGGACAAGCGCAGCGGGGTGAGCCAGCGGCTGCCGATTGCGACGCTGGAGCTGGCCGTGAGCAACGCGGAACGGCGCGCGCTGCTGCACGGCGAGGGACGCGTGGCGCCGCGCGTGGGCGATCTGTACACGGCGCTGCCGGGCATTACGGGCAAGCTGGAGCTGGAATACGAAGGCGAGATGAAGGGCGCTGACACGGTGGTTCGCGACATTGTGCGCGCGGCGATCGGGAGGGTGTTCGACAGGTATTTTGGCGACGTGAGCACGGAGCAGATCGAGCAGTGGTTCAACCTGGGCGGAACGGTGAAGATTTCCGACGAGCAACCGGCGAAGGCAACGCTGGGGGAACTGAAGCAGATCCAGGGACTGATGGAGAAGCTGGCGCCGCTGGGCGTGAAGGCGAACGATGGGCCGGAGATCGTGACGGCGGCAGCGGAATTTCTGCTGGAGGGGATGTGCGCTCACCGGCGCATCAGCCGCAACGAGGAGCGGAGTTTTGCAGCGCAGCGGCGGGCGCAGGAGCGGCCGGAACGGACGGAGCGAGCCGAGCCGGAGCGGGAGTTTGAGCCGTGGCAGACGAGGAAGAGCAGGAGGGGGAGCTTTAATTAGCGTGCAGCGTGCAGCGTACAGCGTACAGCGTACGGCGTACAGAAACGCAGGTCCCCGTTCGACTCGGTCGCAGGGCGACCTCGCTCAGGGCAGGCTTTCGACTACGGCTGGAGCGCATAGCGCGCCAACCTTCGTTCAGGATGACAAATTGAATTTATGAAAAGCGTACGGTACACGAAGTTCACGGGGGATTTGGCGAGCGAGTTGAGCATGGAGGATTTGCTCAAGGCGCTGGCCGACTATCTGCTGGACTCGGGGTTTGAGAATCCGTATGCAGATTTCCTGGACCTGAACCAGACGATCGAGGATCTGCGCGAGGCGCTGCGGCGGGCGCTGGAGCAGGGCGACGCGTTCGACGAACGGGTGCAGCAGAAGATCGATCAGATGGCGGCGGAAGGACGTCTGGATGAGCTGATCGACAAGCTGATCGAGCGCATGGAGCGCGAGAATTACATTTCGACGGAGCAGCCGCAGCAGCAGCAGGGGCAGGTTTCGCAGGCGAGCGGGCAGATGGGCGGAGCGAATGTGGATGCGCGGTTTGAGGTGACGGACAAGAGCCTTGATTTCCTGGGCTACAAGACGCTGCGTGATCTGCTGGGGTCGCTGGGGAAGTCGAATTTCGGCCGCCACGATACGCGGCATTGGGCGACGGGCGTGGAGACGAGCGGAGGGTCGCAGCCCTATGAGTTCGGCGACACGCTGAATCTGGATGCGCCGGCGACGCTGAAGAGCGCGATTGCGCGCGAGGGGCTGACGCTGCCGCTGAATCTGGAATACAGCGATTTGCAGGTGCACCAGAGCGAGTATCAGAGCTCGTGTGCGACGGTGGTGATGCTGGACTGCTCGCACTCGATGATCCTGTACGGGGAGGACCGGTTCACGCCGGCGAAGAAGGTGGCGATGGCGATGGCGCACCTGATCCGGACGCAGTATCCGGGGGACACGCTGTCGCTGGTGCTGTTTCACGATTCGGCGGAAGAGATGCCGGTGTCGCAACTGGCGCGCGTGAAGGTAGGGCCGTATTACACGAACACGCGCGAGGGATTGCGGCTGGCGCAGAGAATTTTGTCGCGGCAGCGGAAGGACATGAAGCAGATTGTGATGATCACCGACGGGAAGCCGTCGGCGCTGACGCTGGAGGATGGGCGGATTTACAAGAACGCGTTTGGGCTGGATCCGCTGGTGGTGAGCGAGACGCTCGAGGAAGTGTCGCGCTGCAAGCGGCAGAACATCATGATCAACACGTTCATGCTGGCGTCGGACTTCGGGCTGGTGCAGTTTGTGCAGAAGGTGACGCAGATGTGCAAGGGGAAAGCGTATTTTACGACGCCGGAGACGCTGGGCGAGTATCTGCTGATGGATTACATGCAGAGACGGATGAAGACGATCCACTAAAGGCAGCGTACAGCGTGCAGCGTTCAGCGATCGGAACCGGCCGCGGGCGGGACGTAGCGGACGTGGAAGCCGCGGGGCGAGGAGTGGAAGCCGGCTTCGCGGAGAAATGGCGCGAGGAAGTGTTCGTGAGCGGGCTGGCCGCCGATGGTGTCGATGAGCAGGCCGCCGTGGTGACGGGTTTCCGGATTCTGTAACAGTTCCTGAGCTAAATTTGAGAGAAATGCGGCCAGGTCGCGGGCTGCGGCGGAGCGGTCCGGATCGTCGGCAGGCAAAAAGACCTGAATGGCGGGGTTGTTGCGGCGCAGATACGCGACGAGTTCGCCGTTGCGCAGGATGACGGTTGCACCGACGGAGCGGGTGAGCGAGGTAGCAGGAGCGGATTCGTTTTCGGCGGGCTGCGGCCAGCGCAGGATGCTGCCCCAGGGGTTGGCGGGGTCGGTGGCGGCGAGGCTGAGCATTTCAGAATTGGCGGGCGGCGCGGTGCGCAACGAGCGGAGCAAATCGACGGCGGCGGGCAGGGCGAACTGCGCGGCGCCGAGTCCGGCGACAAAATAGCCGCGGCGAATGCGGCCCTGGGCTTCGAGAGCCTTGAGAACTTCATAGACAGCGGAGAATCCGCCGGGAAGGTTTTCCTGGGCGGCGGTTTCGCGGGTGACGATGCCGTAGCGATGCAGGAGCTGGTGAGCGAGGGCGTGGGACCATGCGGTCTGCGCGGCGGCGCTGGTGCGGTTGGGCGCGGCGACGAGCGTCCAGCGGCCCTGAGCGCTCTGCGGCGTAGTGCGGCGCGAGCGGAAGGCGGGCTGGTTGTGCTGACGCTTGGATGAGCGCGAGGTTTCCGGCCTGGCGATCCAGGCGCGGAGGGCGTGCAGGGTGTCGTTGGTGACGAGGCCGCGCCAGACGAGCGACCAGAGGGCGTCGACGGTTTCGCCGGGATAGCCGCCGCCGATGGCCTCGTGAAGCTGGGCGAAAAAGATGGCGCCGCCGCGGGCGAGCTGGGCCACGATTGCTTCTTCTCTTGAATTGAGCGGCTCGGAGGGTCCGGTGCGCGGTGGGAGCAGGTCGGCGAGCTTGTCGGCGAGGTAGAGGGCGATGCGGCCGTCGCGTTCGCCGATGGGATCGACGCCAACCCAGACGACTTCACCGGCGGCGATGAGGGTGTCGAGGTCGGAGGGGTTGTAGCGAGCGATGCGGGCGGGGAGGATCTGCGATTCGAGGAGCGAGGCGGGGAGCGGCGCGCTCTGGAGGGACTCGATGGTGTCGAGGAGGGCGTCGAGGCCGCGGCGTTTGGAGAGAATGCCTTGCCAGTGGGTCTGAAAGCGCGCGAAAAGCTGCGGCTCGGCGGGCTCGATCTCTTTTCGTAACCGTGCCAGCGACTTATTCCGGATGAGGCGCAGCGATTCGGCGTCGCAATACTCGCGATGGGATTCACCAGGCCGGAAGCCGCCTTCGAGGATGCGGCCGTCGAGGACGAGTGCGCGGAGGGCGGTCTCTATGGACTGTAAGTCGAGTCCGAAACGCGCGGCGGCTTCGTGGAGGGTGAAGGGGCCGTGAGTGCGGGCGTAGCGGCGGATGAGCTCGAGCACGGGCGCGGCGACGGGTTGCAGCAATGCTTTGGGAAGGCCTTTGGGGAGGGTGATGCGGAGCGCGTCGCGGTAGCGGGCGGCGTCTTCGACGGCGATGAAGCGGGATTCGCCGGCGATGGG
>JASIAO010000109.1 GCA_030041955.1 Acidobacteriaceae bacterium
CTGCTCCGCGCGCAGAACACCGACACTGTGCACGAGGTCATCTACCTCCGCGCCGACGAGAAAGTTCCCTTCGGCGTCTTCGCCGAGGTCATGGACGCGGTCAAACAAGCCGGCATCACCAACGTCAGCATCGTCACCCAACCCATCCAGAACTCACCCGCAGCAAAATAAAACACTGGCCTCCAACGCGCGATTCAACCTCGGCGCGCGATGCGCCAGTCCGCCTGGATGGCCAGTCCCGTGGCGCGAAGCGCGCCCGCGCGGATGGCCAGTCCCGTGGCGCGAAGCGCGCCCGCGCGGATGGCCAGTCCCCTGGCGCTGCGTCCCGCAAATTGCGTAATCTGGTTTCCGGAATCTCAACCGGAGCGATCACGCAATGAACGGACTGGCACGACTCATGGCCCTCGGCGCAATCAGCACGGCAATCCTTCCCGGCGCGATGGCGGCGCAAACCGCGGAGCCCGTTTTCGTCAATACCCTGATGCCGCAGCCCGCGCAGCTCACCGTCGGCTCCGGCGTGCTGCCCATCTCCCCCAACTTCACCGTCGCCACCGACAAGTTCCACGACCAGCGCCTCGACGACGCCATCGGCTGGGCCATGC
Source organism: Acidobacteriaceae bacterium (assembly GCA_030041955.1). Lineage (GTDB taxonomy): Bacteria > Acidobacteriota > Terriglobia > Terriglobales > Acidobacteriaceae > Palsa-343. The sequence continues at coordinate 603 of JASIAO010000109.1, forward strand.
AGCGCCTGAAATTGCAGGTCGGCTTCGTCATCCAGAACGCCGCGCCCGGCGCGCCCGCCGCCCTCCTCGTCTCCGTCGACGGTCCCGGAGAAGCGGTGCAGGGTCTCGACGAAGACGAATCCTATTCTCTCGACATCACGCCCCAGGGCGCGCATCTGCACGCCGCCACCGATGTCGGCGCCATCCACGGCCTCGAAACCTTCCTCCAGCTCGTCCAGTCCTCCGGTCAGGGATTCTTCCTGCCCGCCGTCTCCATTCAGGATTCCCCGCGCTTCCGCTGGCGCGGCCTCATGATCGACTGCTCCCGCCACTTCGAACCGGTGGGCGTTATCGAGCGCACCCTCGACGCCATGGCCGCCGTCAAGATGAACGTCTTTCATTGGCATCTCAGCGACGATCAGGGCTTCCGCATTCAGAGCAATATCTTCCCGAAACTCACCGAAGATGGCTCCGACGGACTCTACTACACGCAGGACCAGGCCCGCGAAGTGGTCGCTTACGCCCGCGGCCTCGGCATTCGCGTCGTGCCTGAGTTCGACATGCCCGGGCACAGCACCTCCTGGGTGGTTGGATATCCCGATCTCGCCAGCGGCCCCGGCCCCTTCTCCATCGAGCGCCACTTTGGCGTCTTCGATGCGGTGATGGACCCGACCCGCGACAGCACCTATCAGTTTCTCGACAAATTCATCGGCGAGATGGCCGCCATCTTCCCCGACGAGTACATGCACATCGGCGGCGACGAGAATAACGGCGTCGAATGGAAGAACAACCCCCGCATCCAGGCCTTCATGCGCGCGCACGATCTCAAAGACACCGCCGCGCTCCAGGCGTACTTCAACCAGCGCCTGCTGACCATCTTGCAGAAGTACCACAAGAAAATGATCGGCTGGGACGAAATCATGACTCCCGGCCTGCCTAAAGACGTCGTCGTGCAATCCTGGCGCGGCTTCGACTCCCTCGCCGCCGGCGCCAAACAGGGCTACAGCGGCATTCTCTCCGCGGGCTATTACCTCGACCACATGGTACCCGCCTCCGAGTACTACCGCGTCGATCCCGTCCCCGCCAACAGCAACCTCACCCCCGAACAGGCGTCACGCATCCTCGGCGGCGAGGCTTGCATGTGGGGCGAGTACGTCGATCCGCAGATCATCGACTCGCGCATTTGGCCGCGCGCCTCCGCCATCGCCGAGCGCCTCTGGTCGCCGCAATCCGTGGACAATGTCGACGACATGTACCGCCGCCTCTGGGTCGAATCGCTGCGCATTGAAGCCCTCGGCCTTACGCAGATCTCGCAGGAAGCGGTCAGCCTGCGCGCGCTCGCCGGCAGTCAGCAAATTGACGCGCTGCAGACTCTCGCCTCCATCCTCGAGCCGGTCGACTTCGACGCGCGCTCCTCCTGGTCTGACGCACATGGCGTCACCACGCTCACGCCGCTCGACCACCTCGTCGACGCGCTCCCGCCCGACCCGCCATCGCGTCACGATTTCCGCGAGCTGGTCAGCACTTACCTCCAGGACCCCATCGGGCATCCCGAGCAGCAGACCGCGCTCATCACCCTTTTCCGCTCATGGGCTGCCGCGCAGCCGGATCTGACGGATGTGATGGCCGACGCCCCGCTCCTCGGCAACGCTCTGCCCCGCGCCGAGCAGCTCACCCAGCTCAGTGCGCTGGGCCTCGAAGCCGTGTCGTACTTGTCATCGGGATTGCCCGCACCCCAGGGATGGAAAGCGCAGCAGCTGGCCGTCCTCGACCAAGCCGCCCAGCCCATCGCGCTCACACAGTTCACCGTCATCCAGCCCCTGCGCGACCTCGTCAACGAGGTGCAGTGAGGAGCGTGAGTCAAGACAGGCGGTGCGGCCGCCCCGCACCACCCGTGGCCCCGACAGACATTGGGGGAACGCTCTGTATCGCCGACCACACGGACGGTTACGCAGTTACACTCTTGTCCTGTGCACAAAACATCCAGAACGTACGGCGTCAGGCAGCACCATGAAACAGAATTTGGCGATATGGTTTTGGTATTTCAGCATCGCATGGGGAGTGATCTCGCTGGGTGTCGGCGCTCTGGCAAGTTCTTCGATCGGGGCGAATGACACAGTTTTTACCGTGCTCGCGTTCGCGCTTCTCTTTGTTCTCCCAATCGCTGCCAGCATAGCAGCGCGGTGGTTACCGATAATCGCTGGGGTCGCATTGTTGGTCTCGATCTCCGTGATTCTCGTTGTGGCCTGCCACAGCCTGGCAGATGTTCTTCAAGTACTAAAACGGCCATATTTGTGGTTTCATCTGATGTTCGGTATCGGCTTCGTTTTCTTAGCTGAGAAGATCAGAAAACCGTGGCGTACAGACCCTGCTTTGGACGGTTATCCGGCAACACGGAACAAATCCTGAAATCGGCCCAGCACTCGCCGCTAAACCCTCTCCCCTACACCTAGCCTTCACCCAATCCATCCCCCGCCCACGACCTCATCCCCGTCGTAGAACACCGCGGCCTGCCCCGGTGTGACTGCGCGCTGCGGCTCGTCGAAGATCGCCTCAACCTCGCCGTTCTCCACGCTGCGAATCGTCGCCCACGCCGGCTCGTGCCGGTGCCGGATCTTCGCGCGCACTCGCATCTCCCCGCGCAGCTCCGGAATGCTGATCCAGTTCAGCTCCCGCGCGCGCAGTGTCCCCGTGGTCGCCTCCGCATCCGATCCCACGGTCACGCGATGACTGGCCTGATCGATCTGAATCACATACAGCGGATCCGGCGACGCCAGACCGAGCCCCTTGCGCTGCCCCACCGTGAAGTTGTGGATCCCGGTGTGCCGCCCAATCACTTCCCCGCTCGTCGAAACCAGCTCGCCCGCCGTATCCGGAATCTCCTCGTGCTGCTCGTCGAGATACGCGGCGATGAACTTCTTGTAATCGCCGCCCGGGATAAAACAAATCTCCTGCGAATCCGGCTTCACGGCGATTGCCAGGCCGTGCTGCGCGGCCATCTCCCGCACTTCGGCCTTCCGGTAGCCGCCCAGCGGAAACAGCGTCCGCGAAAGCTGCTCCTGCGTCAGCCCAAACAGGAAATACGTCTGATCCTTCGCCGCATCCACCGGCCGGCTCAGAATCCACCGTCCCCGCTCCAGGTCCCATGCATTCCGCGCGTAATGCCCCGTCGCAATGCGATCGGCCCCAATCTGCCGCGCCCGCACCAGCAGTTGATCGAACTTCAGATGGTTGTTGCACAGCGAGCACGGGATCGGCGTCCGCCCGTTCAGATACTCGCGCACGAACGGCCGCACCACATCCTGCTCGAATCGCTCCTGCTCGTTCACCACGTAGTACGGAATCCCCAGCGACTCGGCCACCCGCCGCGCGTCGTACACATCGTCGAGCGAGCAGCACCGTCCCGTCACCTGCTCCGGCATGCCTTCCTTGCCCGCCAGCCGCCGCTGGTTCCACAACTGCAGCGTCAGCCCGACGAGTTCATATCCTTCCGCGCGCAACAAGGCCGCGACGGTCGACGAGTCGACTCCGCCCGACATGGCAACGGCAATGGTGTTGTTGAAGGGCATGGGGCGCCTGTTACCAGTATGACAGGGACTCGCCGTTCAGGCGTTCTCGCCTTCGGCGCCGCTTGCTCGCCCATCGCCGCCTCGCTGCTGCCGCCGGACGCTAACCCCTAAATGCCAATTCCTAATCCCAGTGTTCTACTGATTCACGCCGCTCGCCAGGAACCCGCCATCCACCACCAGCACCTGCCCGGTGACGAACGACGCGGCGTCCGAGGCAAGATACACCGCCGCACC
>JASIAO010000110.1 GCA_030041955.1 Acidobacteriaceae bacterium
GACTTCGCCACGCGCGAAGACCTGATGGCTGCCGTGCGCGAGGCGATCGCGTCAGGATTGCCGGAATGGATGCGTGCCTGATTTACTTGACTACTGCGTTATAACCGTCCGCCAGCAGCCGTGCGCGCATGTCCATGGCTGCGGTTCGCGAGGTAAACGGCCCAATCTGGATGTGCAGCAGCGCATCCTGCGGCTCATGCCGGACGACGGCAGAGTATCCATGCTTCTCGAGCGCCGTCACCAGGATGTCTGCATCCTGGGGTACGCTCACAGCCGCTACCTGCACCATAATTGACCCCCCCGCGGGCTGAACATCCGCGGCCCGATCGAATCCCGACGGCGGGAGTTTGGGCGTTGCGGGCAGAGCGGCTGGAGTTGGCGCTGGTTTCGTTATGGTCTGGACGGCGGGCTGAGCGATTGGAGCCGCCGCCGTTTGAGCTGGAGCAGGCGTTGTTCCGCCGGACGGAACCACCACCGTTCCCGGCGCCGCAGTGGTTGGTGCCGCAGGGTTGGCCGCGCCTGCATCGGGCTGGGCGGCCGTTGCGGTCGTATCCGGAGCGGGCGTCAGCGCCTGGGTCGCGGAAGGTTTCGGCAAATGGCTGTCGCCGCTGGTGTCGACCGTGTCGGTCCCCGGCTGCAGGGCCACACGTGAAGCGCTGCCGCGTCCCACTGAGTATCCCAGGCCAAAGAAGATCCCGCAGACCAGCGCCAGGCCGAAGAAAATCCCCAGCAGTGAGCGCGTGCCCAGCGTGATCTCGGCATCCGTGCTCTCTTCGCGGACGCCACGCCCAAGGCCGCGCCCGCGCTTTGCTGACTCGGCCTGTTCCTCTTCACGATCGACTGCGTATCTCATTGCCCTGCAACCGCCTTATGCAAACCCGCTATTTCGCCTCAGGTTGCGCGCCGGCCTGGGCCGTCGCCGCTTTCCCGAGCAGCGACACCAACTCCATCGGCAACGGGAAGACGATGGTGGTGTTCTTTTCCACGCCGATGTCGATCAGCGTCTGCAAATACTTCAGTTGCAGCGTCATCGGCTGCGCCGCCAGCAGGTCGGCCGCTTCCACCAGGCGCTGCGCCGCGGCAAACTCGCCCTCGGCGTTGATGATTTTCGACCGCTTCTCGCGCTCGGCCTCGGCCTGTTTTGCCATCGCGCGCAGCATGGAATCCGGCAAGTCCACCTGCTTCACTTCCACGCTGACGACCTTCACTCCCCACGGCTCGGTGCGCAGGTCGATGATGCTCTGGATTCGCTGGTTCAGCACGTCGCGGTGCGACAGGAGCCCGTCCAGTTCCACCTCGCCCAGGACGCTGCGCAGCGTCGTCTGCGCGAACTGCGAGGTCTGGTAGACGTAGTTCGAAACCTCGATAACTGCCTTGGCCGGATCGATCACCCGCATGGTGATGACCGCGTTGACCTTGATGGTCACGTTGTCCTTGGTGATCACGTCCTGCGGGGGCACTTCCATCACTTCCTGGCGCAACGAAACCCGCACATACTGATCCAGCGGCCGGAGGATGAAGATGATGCCAGGACCCTTTGGCTGCGGCAGCGCTCGCCCCAGCCGGAAGATAACGGCGCGCTCGTACTCCCGCAGAATCTTAATGCAGTTGAGCAGGTAAAGAATGACGATCGCGATGAAGACCAGGACAGGAATGCTGAACATACGTGGGACCCCTTGCACCCGGCCCGATTGTAGCGCACCGCTGCTGCCGCCCAGCGCGGAAAATCAGTGCGAGACGCTTTCTCGTAACCCCTCGCCACCCGCGTGCTGCGGAGATGCCAGCGGTTCCACAACCAGCGTGAGACCATCGACGGCGCGCACCCGCACCCGCTCGCCGGTGCCGATCGGCGTCGCTGCCTGGGCCAGCCACAGCTCTCCGTGAACCAGGATTTGTCCCTGCGGGGCAATCTCCTGCTGCGCGATACCCACTTCGCCCACCAGCGCCTCCGGCCCGTTCAGCACCTTGTTTTGTCGCGCTCGCCAGGCCAGGCGGACGAGCAGCGTCGTAATCAGCCCAAAGGCCAGCCCCACCGAGACCGCAGTCGCCAGTTGCACCCGCATCTGCGGGATCGGCCCGGCCACCAGCGTCAGCGTGCCCAGAATCAGCGCGGCCGTTCCCGTCAGCGCCAGAATGCCGTGGCTCGGGAACTTCGCCTCAAGAACGATCAGCACAAGGGCTCCGGCGATCAGCGCCAGCGAGGTGTACCGCACCGGCAGCAAGTTGAGGGAGAACAGCGCCAGCAGCACCAGCAGCGTCCCCAGCGCCCCGGGCACAATCGTTCCCGGATGGTTGAACTCCAGATAGATCAGCAGCGCCCCCGCCATCAGGATCAGCACAGCCAGGTTCGGATCCATCAGCCGGTCCATGATCGCCTCGCGCGTGTTTTCGTCCACCGTCACCAGTTGCGCGTTTTTCGTGTGCAACACCTCGGTAGCGCCGTTGAAGCGCTTCACGGTTCGCCCATCCAGTTCGTCGAGCAGCGTCGATTCGTTCGGGGCCACCAGGTCGATCAGCTTCAGTTGCAGCGCCTCGTCGGCGGTGTAGGACTTTGAGTGCGTCACCGCCTCCTGCGCCGCATCCACATTGCGCCCGCGCACCGAAACGTAGGAGCGCAGGAAAGCCAGCGCGTCGTTCAGGATCTTCTCCTTCATCGTGTCGGAAATCTGTCCGACCTCGACCACCGGATGCGCCGCCCCCGCTTCTGTGCCGGGAGCCATGGCCGCGATGTCAGCGGACTCCATGATGAAGAATCCCGCCGACCCTGCGCGGCTGCCGGCCGGGGCCACGTAGACGATCACCGGCGCGGGCGATGCCAGGATGTCGGCTACCATGTCGCGCATGGAATCCAGCAGCCCCCCCGGCGTGTTCATCTCGATCAGGACTGCCCCGGCATGCAGCTCCGCGGCGCGGGCCAGTCCGCGCTTCAGGTAATCGGCGCTGATCGGCTGAATCGTGTCGTCCAGGTGCAGCACCACCACGGAGTTGTTCTGGGCCCGCGCGACGCAGGGAAGAAGCAGTGCCGCCATGAACGCCAGCAGGACAGCCATCGGTTTCTTCAACGCTGCACGCCGTACGCCGATCCCTGTCCTCATCGCTGACCGTCTCTTTCTGGCCCTGCTTACTGATTGCCCGTCTGCCGCCGCGCGATCGCCATCGCCATCCCCTTCGCGTTGGCGCTGTTGGGGTCCACACGCAGCGCGCCGTCCACGTCGTTCTGCGCTGCGTTGAGCTGGTTCGCCTGAAGATCCAGCCGAGCCAGCACCAGATACGCGGGCACATTCGGCTTGAGCCCAATCGACGCCTGGGCTTCCTGCCGCGCCGCGCTCGAATCGCCATCGCGCTCATCCACCGCGGCCAGCCCCGCATGCGCCGGCGCCGAAGCGGAATCCGCGGCCAGAGCCTCACGATACTCCCGTTCCGCTTCCAGCACCAGCCCGCGCCCAAAGAACGCGTCGCCATCCTTCACCAGCGCCGCGGCGCGCTGGTCCTCCGGCATGGACTCGAGCCGCATTTGCTGCACCTGCTCCAGCTCAAACGCCGCCTGCCGGAAGCCCGCCTCGCTGTAGCTGCGCTTGATCCGCTCCAGCGGAATCCCCGAGTCGCCTGTGCCGGGATCGGTAATCGCGTGTCCCGGGTCCGGATTCGGCTGCTGCGTGCTGGGGCCCTTCAGCTGCGCCTCAAAGGTCTGCGCCTCGGTGTCGCCAGGCCGCAGCTTCAGCTCTTCCTCGATCTGCTCCAGCGCCGCCGTCCGGTCTCCCCGGTGATCCAGCGCAACAGCCAGGTTGAAGTGGTAGTCCGGATCGCGCGGATCGGCCGTGACCGCCTGCTGGAAAAGCGCGGTCGCGTCCTTCCCGCGCCGGCTCGCCGCCACGCCCTGGTTGTTCACCACCTCCGGCAGCGGAAGCCGCGTGCTGTCAAACGCGAATGCGTCCTCTGCGTCTTTGTAATTGCCGGTGTAGAAGGATGCCAGCCCACGATAAAAATCTGCCTGCAGCGCGTTGGGATCGTCCTGTGGCAGCCGTCCCAGCGTCTGCGCCGCCGCCGTAAAGTCCTGGTTGCTGAAGTAGGCCCTCCCCAGCGCCAGCCATGCCGGGTCGAACGCGGGGTCCAGCCGCACCGCCTCGCGAAGATGGGCAACCTGCTGATCCGGAGCCTGCGCCACCAGCCCCTGGATGTACGCCTCGAACGCGTCCGTGTGCAGGTCGCCGTCCGCTGCCAGGAAGGTCTGTTCTTCCACGGCGAATCTCGGATCGAGCTGCTTCGTCACCTTCCAGGCCAGGCTGTTGATCAGGTTGACGAGGCGATCCTGGTCGCCGCTCTGGTCGATGAGCGCGCCCAGCCGCAGCGCGGAGACGTCGAGGATCTCAGCGCTTGCGTCCAGCTCATGGTCGCTGCCCAGCGTATAGCTGCCGAAAATCACGTAATCCGCATCCAGCGTCTGCGCGATGCGAATCGTCATAGCGCGCGACGGCTGCAGGTTGAGCGGCAGGCCGAGATGATCGAAGGCGTAAAGACGATCTCCTCTGCTGATCGTGAGATAGCCGGCAGAGTTCAACCTTCGGTTGAGGATGTCGGGAAACGCCTCCCCGATCCAGTCGAGGCCGTCAACCCCGGTCTTGTTCTCAAACGGCAGCACCAGCAGCAGACGTCCGTGCATCTGCGGCGGCTCCGGAGGCTTGGTCTGCGCCGGTTCCTGAGCCAGGGTGAAAGGCGCAACGACGCAGAAGGCCAGCGCGGCGGTGAAAATAATGCGAAATTTCCGAGAAACCGATCCCACCAGAAAATTATAGGGCGCGGCTGCCTGCTAGCCTGCGCCAAATCGGCGTCACGGGATTCACCCCGACAGCCGCCTCGATTTTTGTTGCCAACGAGCCTCGTCTTCGGCATAATCCCTCGCAACCCCAGCACCGCTGTAGCAGCCATACGGTCGCCCCGGAGGCCGTCGATGGACCCACGCAGAGCACCGGGGGCGGGGAGGGCGCTGCGCTGCGCGCTCTTCCTGGCCCTCGCGGCGGTTTGCCAGCAGCTCCACCCCTCCGCGTGCGCCATGGCCGCCGATCAGCCGGATGAGCAGGCCCGCGCCAGTGCCGCCGACGGCCACATCGACAAGGAACTGCAACTGGCCGGCGATTACCTGGTCGGCCGTGGCCTCCCTCGGAATGCGGAGCGTGCCTTCTTCTGGTACCGAAAGGCTGCGGATCAGGGGAATGCCGACGCCCAGGACGAGCTTGGTTACCTTTGCTTGGCCGGCTCTGGTGTGAAGGCCGATCCGGTTGAGGCCGTCAAGTGGTTCAGCCGCGCCGTCGCCGGAGGTTCGCTGAGCGCGAAGCGCAACATGGGCGTGATGTACCTGAAAGGGTTGGGAGTTCGCCGCGACATTCCCCTGGGCCTGGAAATGCTTACGCAGGCCGCGCAAAAGGATGATCCCGGCGCGGAGAACGATCTGGGCATCGCTTATTTCCTCGGCCTCGGGGCCCCCGCCGATCATCGGGCCGCCGAGAAATGGTTCGAGCGCGCGGCCAAACAAAAGCTGCCCGAAGCCGAATATGCCATGGGCACGCTCTACTCCGTCATCGACGATCACGTTCACGATTTTCCGAGGGCTGCGCAGTACCTGCGCATGGCGGCGGACCGCGGCTACGTTCCCGCCATCCACTCGCTCGGACAGTTGCTGGTGAACCACCCCGAACTTCCGCAGAAGCCCGGCGAGGCAACGGCATTTCTGGAGCGGGCCGCGGAGGCTGGCTCCTGGCGTTCGTCCGCAATTCTTGGAATCCTGGCGCGCACAGGCGCCTATGCGCCCGCGAGCCCGCCCGATGCCTGCCGCTGGTTCCTTATCGCCGCCAGGCAGGGAAGCGCGGAAGCGGAGCCCGCGCTGAAGAACGATCTGGCACACTGTAAAACGGTGCTCGATGCGCAATCGATGGATCAGCAGAGCCGGCAGGCGAATGCGTGGCTCGCACTGCATGACACCCCGGTTATCTTCCTCTCCGGCAGTCGGTACCTGGCCGGCAATTTCCCCTTGCCCGAGGTGCCGGACCTGGATCTGTCCGGCAATCGCTGAATTTCTCTGCGTCGCGGCGCGCTACAGCACCGCTCGCAAGACCCTCCGCAGCAGCTCCGTCGTCGCCCCGTAGACCAGGTGCGCGGCATATGGATTGGCCAGCGACTTCGCGCTGGACTCCGACAGCGGCGGCGACAGCCGAAGCGCCGGCACCGCCACCAGGTCAGCGCCGGCAAAAAGCACGCTGCCAAATGCGGTCCCGAAACCCTTGCGCACCGCGCTGGAGTACTCCGCCAGGCCGCCGTAGAGCCCGCCCACCAGTGCGCCGAATCCATAATGCACCACCGGACCGCCAATCTGCTGCTCTTCCATGGAGAGGTGCTGCCCGCCGGTTGCCAGCGCCGTGATCGTGTCGGCGGCCTTCATCGTCGCATCCTGTTTCGGCTCGCCGTTCTGTTCCTGCGCCTTCCGCTGCTCCAGCCGGCGCTCTTCCTCGGTTTCCAGCGCCTCGTGCAGCTTCTCGCCCGGCCCGGCCATAAAGACATTCATCGCCCACGACGCGGCCAGTCCCGCGCCTACGCCCGCCAGCACGCCCCGCAGCAGATGTTTCCCGTTGCGCTCGCTCATGCGAAGACTCCTCCAATCGAATCCCTGCGTTCCTTTGAGGAGATGCTTCCAGGCGGCGTCAGGCTGGTTGCGGGGTTTTTCGGAAGGCTGGGCGCCGAAGCCTGCAGGCAGGCAGTTAGTGGCTCGACTCGGTCTTGTCCGCGGCGTGGCACAGCGTCTCCAGCGGACACTCGGCGCACCGTGGCTTGCGCGCGATGCAGATCTGCCGCCCGTGGTGGATCATCTCGTGGGAGAAAGCGATCCAGCGGTCGCGAGGGATCACCCGCATCAGATCCTCTTCCACGCGCTTCGGGTCCTCCGCGCGCGTGAGCCCAAGCCGGTGCGAGAGGCGCAGCACATGCGTGTCGACCACCACCCCCTCGGCCTTCTGGAACGCGACCCCCAGCACCACGTTCGCCGTCTTGCGCGCCACGCCGGGCAGCGTGAGCAGCTCGTCCATCGTCTGCGGAACCTTCCCACCGAACTCGCTCACCAGGCGTTTGGCCGCGCTGGAGATCGACTTCGCCTTGTTGTGATAGAAGCCCGTCGACCGAATCTCTTCTTCGATGGCCGGGAGCGACGCCTCGGCAAACGCCGCCGGGGAAGGGAATTTGCGGAAGAGCCCCGGCGTCACCATATTCACGCGCGCGTCAGTACACTGCGCGGAGAGGATCGTCGCCACCAGCAATTCCCACGCATTGCGGTGCAGGAGCGCGCACTCGGCATCGGGATACGCCGCGCGCAGCCGCCGCAGCAACTCCGCGATGCGCGCCGGGTCCAGCTCCAGCCCGGCATCCTTTATAGCGGCCGGGGATTTTGCCTGCTTTGCCGCGGGCTTCGCGGCGGTGGCTCGTGTTTTCGAAACCGCTGCGCCGGCCTTCTTGCCGGCGGCGGCCTTCTTTACAGCTTTTCTGGCTGTCATCGGGACGATTGTAGCGGGTCGCCGTGCTGCCGGTCGGGAGCGGCCCAGCGGGTTTAATATGGGTCTCGCACTAAATCGCCTTGTTTCGGAGGGTTCGTGCGGTCCACCCAGCTCTCGCGCGTCTGCTCACTTCTCGCCCTCGCCTGCATCGCCATCGCCGCAGCCCCGGCCCAGAAGTCATCGTTGCCGCCGCCCGTCAACTTCACCGCCGAGCAGGATCAGCAGAACATGATGCAGCAGCTTGGCATTCAGGTCCTGCGGCCCGGCCCCAGCGGCAATGAGAGCGCCCCCAATCACGCCAACTACGACGAGTCGAAGGCCAATCCCTGGCCGAATATTCCCGACGCGCTCACGCTGAGTGACGGCCAGAAAGTCACCACGCCCGCGACGTGGTGGGACCAGCGGCGTCCACAGATCGTTCACGACTTTGAGGAATACGTCTACGGATTTGTCCCGCCCCATGTACCCCGCGTGCGCTGGGCCGTTCAGGCCACGGATCACGAAAATATCGGCGGTCATCCGGTGCTCGCTAAGAAGCTCATCGGCCGCGTGGACAATTCTTCGTACCCGCTCATCTCCGTCAACATCCGCATGACGCTGGTGACCCCCGCCGACGCGAAAGGGCCGGTCCCGGTGCTGATCATGTTCGGACCCAGCAGTTTTCCCGCGCCCAACGAACCGTCTCCCGATGAGATGGATCGCATCAACGCCGCCGAAAAGGCGTTGCTCGTCAAACAGGACCCTTCTCTGGCCCAGGTTTTCGAGCAGCACCAGGCGTGGGAGCCGGAGCGTCTGCCGCCGTTTGAGTTTCCGCACTTCAACGAAGACGGCGACCCGCCCAGCACCTGGGAACTGATCGCCGCGGGCTGGGGATTCGCGACGCTCGATCCCGCCAGCGTGCAGGCCGACAACGGTGCTGGCCTCACGCGCGGCATCATCGGCCTGGTAAACCACGGTCAGCCCCGCACGCCGGATCAATGGGGCGCGCTGCGCGCATGGGCGTGGGGGGCGAGCCGCGGCCTCGATTATCTTCAGACCGATCCCGCCGTCGACGGGAAGCATGTCGGCATCGAAGGTGTTTCGCGCTTCGGCAAAGCCGCGCTCGTCACCATGGCCTTCGATCGGCGCTTCGCCATGGTCCTCGTCGGCTCCTCCGGCAAAGGCGGCGCTACGCTGCTGCGCCGCAACTTCGGCGAAGCGGTCGAAAGCCTCACCGGCGGCGAGTATTACTGGATGGCTGGCAACTTTATGAAGTACGGCGCCGGCAAAGCAACCTTCGGCAGCATGAACGCGAGCGACATTCCCGTCGATTCCAACGAGCTCATTGCGCTCTGCGCGCCTCGCCTCACCTTCATCAGCTACGGCATGCCGTCAAAAGGCGACGCCAAGTGGCTCGACCAGCAGGGCAGCTTCATGGCCACCGTCGCCGCAAGCCCGGTGTGGACGCTGCTCGGCGCGCCCGGCCTCAGCTTTTCCAACACGGACTACCACACGGCGCAGATGCCGCCGGTGAACGATGGTCTGCTCGGCGGCAAGCTCGCGTGGCGGCAGGACGACGGCGGCCACACTGACTGGCCCAATATGAAGTACTTCATTCAGTGGGTGGACAAGTTCATCGGCTATGGAGCGCCGCAGTCCTGATGCGGCGCCAATAGCGATTTGGCGTCACGCTCCGCGGAATTTCCTGACGACTTCGACGTAAGCGCGCGCCGCGGCCGTTACGATCTCCGGTTTGCCGGCCGCTATCGCCTTCGCATCGACGAGGTCCGTGCCCACGCCCAGCGCCCGCGCACCGGCTTTGAGAAAATCGGCCGCCGTCTGCAGCGTCACGCCGCCGGTCGGAATCAATTTCAGCTCCGGAAACGGCGCCAGCAGCGCCTTCAGATAGCTCGCGCCGCCCACCGCGGAGCAGGGAAAGATCTTCACGTAATCGGCGCCATCGCGCCACGCCGTGATCGCCTCCGTCGGCGTCAGCGCCCCCGGAATCGAAACCTTCCCCATCGCCTTCGTTCGCCCCACCACTTCCGGATGAAAACTCGGGCTCACGACAAACTCCGCGCCCGCTTCAATCGTCGCCTGCACCTGCCCCACGTCGGTGACCGTCCCCGATCCCAGCAGCAGCCGCTCGCCGTATTCCCGCTTGAGCGTGCGCAGCAGCTCGACGGCTCCCGGAACCGTCATGGTCACTTCCACCACGGTAATGCCGCCCGCGACCAGCGCCTCCACCAGCGCGCGGCCTTCTCGCGCCGATCCAGCCCGCAACACCGGCACAATGCCCAGGCGCTCAATCCACTCTTTCGTCTTGTCCGCAGCCATGATTTCCAAACCCCAACCCGTAACCCGTCGCCCCTGTTCTACCGTGCGATCCTCGCCGATTCGCCCTTCATCACCCGCTCCACTTCGGCCAGCGTGGCCATGCTCGTATCGCCGGGCGTGGACATGGCCAGCGCACCGTGCGCCACGCCGCAGCGCAGCGCCCACTCCACCGGCTTGCCCAGCAACAGCCCGTAAATCAGTCCCGACGCGAACGAATCGCCGCCGCCCACGCGATCGAGAATTTCAATGTCGCGCTGCGGCACGTGCACCATCTCATCCTTGCAAAGCGCCATCGCGCCCCACGCATTGCGCGTGGCCGTGTGCGCCGTGCGCAGCGTTGTTGCCACCATCCTCAGGTTCGGATACGCCGCGGCAACCTCCCGCAGCATGCGTTCGTAGGCGGCTACGGGCAGCTCGGCAAAATCCTCCGCAACGCCTTCGAGCGCGATCCCCAGCATCGCCGAGAAATCCTCCTCGTTGCCCAGCAGCACATCCACCTTGCGCACCAGCTCGCGGTTCACCTCCTGCGCCCTGGCCTTCCCCCCAATGCTCTTCCACAGCGACTCGCGATAATTCAGGTCGAACGAGATCGACGTGCCATGCCGACGCGCCGCAGCCATCGCGGCCACGGCCACCGTGGGCGTGCTCTCAGTGAGCGCCGCAAAAATCCCACCCGTGTGGAACCACCGCGCGCCATTGCCGCTCCCGAAAATGCTCTCCCAGTCCCACGTTGCCGGCGAAGCCTGCGCAATCGCCGTATGCCCGCGATCCGAGCATCCTGCCGCTGCGCGTACGCCGAAGCCGCGCTCGGTAAAGTTCAGCCCGTTGCGCACCGTGCGCCCCACGCCGTCGTACGCAACCCAGCGCACCAGCTCCGGATCCACTCCTCCCTGCAGGATCAAATCCTCCACCAGCCGCCCCACGGGATTATCCGCGAGCGCCGTCGCCACTGCCGTCTTCATTCCGAAGCAGCGCCTCAGCCCGCGCGCCACGTTGTACTCCCCGCCGCCCTCCCATACCGCAAAGTGGCGCGTCGTGTGGATGCGTCCCTCCATCGGATCCAGCCGCAGCATCACCTCGCCCAGGCTCACCTCGTCCCAGCGCGCCGGGCCTTCTTTTCGTGCGATCGCTTCCATCCGCTCCGGTCTCCGTTCTCCATTCTCCGCGACCCGAACCGATTTGTCTCGTCGCGCCGGTCAGATCCGCTCATCTGCAAAATCGATTTGCCCGATTTCGCTGCACACCGCCGCAGTATGATGGCTTTTTCCGGAGCGCATGCCATGAGAGTCGGAGTCTTCACCCCGTTGCTTTCGAAGTTCCCGTTGCCCTCGGTCCTCGACAAGCTCAAGGCCCTTGGCATCGACACCGTCGAGTTGGGCACCGGGAACTATCCCGGCGATGCGCACTGCCGCCTCTCCATGCTCGACGACCCGCGCGCCCTCGATGAGTTCCGCAATATCCTCGCCGACCGCGGCGCTTCCATCAGCGCCCTCAGCTGCCACGGCAACCCCCTCCATCCTGACCAGGCGCGCGCCGCGCACGATCGCGACGTGAGCCGCAAAACCATCCTGCTTGCAGAAAAGCTCGGCGTCCGCACCGTTGTCGATTTCTCCGGCTGCCCCGGCGACTCGCCCAGCGCCTCGCATCCCAACTGGGTCACCTGCCCCTGGCCGCCGGACTATCTCGACGTCCTCGCGTGGCAATGGGAGCAGGTCGTCGCTCCGTATTGGTTGGAGCACGCAAAATTCGCCGCTGACCACGGCGTGCGCGTCGCCATCGAGATGCATCCCGGCTTCGTCGTCTACAGCCCGGAGACGATGCTCAGGCTGCGCTCCATCGCCGGTACCGCCGTCGGCTGCAACTTCGATCCCAGCCATCTCTTCTGGCAGGGAATCAACCCCATCTCCGCGATTCGCCTGCTCGGCGACGCCATCTTCCACGTGCACGCCAAGGACACTCAGCTCTTCGGCGCCAATCTCCCGCTCGCCGGCGTGCTCGACACCAAGCCCTACACCGACGAGCGCAATCGCGGCTGGATCTTCCGCACCGTCGGTTACGGCCACGGCGTGGAATGGTGGAAAGATTTCGTCTCCACGCTTCGCCTTTTTGGCTACGATGGCGTGCTCTCCATCGAGCACGAAGACTCGCTTGTCTCCGCCGAGGAGGGCCTCAGGAAAGCCGCTGCCTTCCTCAACGATCTTGTTCTCCGCGACCAGCCCAGCGCCGCGTGGTGGACGTAATTTCGTGTCCCCAAAATCTCGTTCAGAAACGATTCTTTGGCTTTGTATCAGGGCACGGCTTGAGCCGTGCCGATTCAGGTCTTGAGTGAGGTGGGCTTTAGCCCCTGCGGGTTGTTTCTTCCTCGCTTCCACTCGTCGAGTTTTTCAATGGGCTTTGGAACCGGGGTACTGTGCGTGTTTCTCTATCCCGCCTGCAAAGTCACCAGCGCCGCGCTCCCCGCTGGCAGATCGAGCATCGCGGTTCCGTCCCGCAACGGCAGCTCGTCATCGTGCTCCGCGTTCCATGTCCCACTGGCGCCCACCGGATTCGTGCCTAGCGTCACATCCTGCGTGTCATCCAGCCGTGGCGCCAGCAGCCGCAGCGCCTGTGCGCGATTAGCTCGCTCGCCGGCATCGATAGCCACCCGCACATTCACCTCTGCGTTCTTATTGAAGACCACGGCTCTTACTGTGTCGTGGGGTAGGACGGCGTCATTCACCACGCCATACGCAGTGAGCAGCGGCGCAGCATCCTGGCCCTCCAGCTTCGCCTCAATCAAATTTCCCGGTCCAGCTTCGGCAAACAGCAGCATGCCATAATAGATCGGCCGGGCAGTGAACCCATCGGCCACCGTGCCCGCAATCGGCGTGTACCATCCGTACCCGCCGCCGTGAAAATTGATTCCCACGCCGCCCGCCGCCGCCAGCTGATACATCAAATCCGCGCCCCACAGCGCTGATGCCAAAGTGTCGCTCACGCCCTGCTTGCCGCCCTGGTAGCACGAATTCGTCTCCGCCAGCCGGAAGGGAAGATGCGACTCCGCTTTCGTCTCGGCCATCCCCTCAAATTCCTTCTCCAGCCTCGGATTCGGCCTGAGCAGCCGCTCGATCGTCATCGAAGGATCCGTCGGCGGACCCTCCGCGTAGTAATGCTGCGACAGAAACGCGACTTCGTTCTTGAACTGCTTCGCGAACGGCACCAGCCACTCGTTGTTGAATGCGGTATCCGGTCCCGCGAACGGCGCATTCGGCACACGCGCCCGGATCGCCTCGTAGAAGTGTTGCCACTCCTTCGCGAAATCCTCGTAATCGTACGTCGAAGGCCGCAGCCCGTTTCTCGAAAACAAATCCGGCTCGTTGCATAGCTGGAAGGCGATCAGCCTGTCGCCCAGCGTGCGCATCACGAACGCCGCTTCGTCGGCCGCGGCTTCCGGCGTGCCCGTACCCATATTCAACCCGTAAATCAGCTTCCATCCGGTTGCCTGGATGAACGTGCCCAGGTTGCGCACCGCTTTCGGCGTGATGGTCTTCTTCGGCGGCGGTTGATGTCCCTTATCCGGCCCAATCGCCTGCTGCAGCACATTTGCCTGGTCCTGATTTTGCGTAGCAGCGCTCTGTTCCGGTGCGCCCTCCGGCGTCCAGTAGCAGTATTCGCTGGTGTTCCCGCCGATGCGCAGCACGCCGTCGGCGCCCAGCCGCCGCACAAAGCCGACCAGTTCTGCGTTCGCCGCCGAAAAGAAATCCGGCTGGCTCAGCTGCGCGCTCTCATAGCTCAGCCCGGTAAAATCCGCCGTGATCGGATTGCCGCGCTTATGCCGGTTGAGCTTCAGTTGCACCGAAACCGAGGAAGCAGCCTGAGCCAGGCCCATCCGTCCACACAGCGCCGCGCCCGACGCCAACACAGAACTGCGCAAAAATGTTCGGCGATCCATGCGCCCCATTCGACCACACCGAATTTCTCGCCTGCAAATGAGGCAGGGCGTTCGCGAATTATCCCAGCCAGACCGGTTCCGGCTCCAGCCGCACCTGGAACCTGGCTTCCACGGCGGCCACGATCCGGTCGCGCAGGGCCACAATATCCTTAGCCGTCGCGCCGCCGCGGTTGATCAGCGCCAGCGTGTGCCGGTTCGAAATTCCCGCTGCTCCCAGCGTGTACCCCTTGTGAAATCCCGCTTCTTCCAGCAGCCAGGCCGCCGGAATCTTCACAAATCCCTTCGCCGCGGCGAACCTTGGCGCGGGAGTGGACGCAATCGCCGCGATGGCTTCATAACGCGCCTCGGGAACCACAGGATTCTTGAAGAAGCTCCCCGCGCTGCGGCAATCCGGCTCGCCTTCCACCAGCAGCATTCCCTTGCCGCGCCGGATCTCCCGCACCGCTGCCGCCGCTTCCTGGAGCGATGGCGGCTGCTTCGGATCCTGAAAGCGCCGCTTCAAATCCGGATAGGAAGTCACTGGAAAGGCGCCACTTCGCAGCCGGTATTCCACCCGGGTGACGATGAACCGCCCGCGATGGCTGCTGTTGAAGATGCTGCGCCTGTACGCGAATCCGCAGGCTGCCGCCGGCAGGTCGGCCCAGGTCAGATGCTCCACGTCCAGCACGCGTACCGCGACGATCGTCCCGGCAACCTCCTGCCCGTACGCGCCCACATTTTGCACCGGCGTACCGCCCACGGTTCCCGGAATTCCTGCCAGGCACTCGATTCCGCCAAAGCCGCGATCCACGGCCAAAGAAACAAAATCGTCCCAGTTCTCGCCGGCCGCCACGCGAAAATGGCTGCCGTCCTGTTCCACGCCGCGCAGCCCCACACGCAGTACCAGCCCCGGAAATCCCTCATCCGCGGCCAATACGTTGCTGCCGCCGCCCAGCACGAACAGCGGCAAGCCGCGCTCCCGCGCAAACCGCACCGATTCCAGCACCGATGCCTCGTCTTCCGCCTCGGCAAACCAGCGCGCCGGGCCCCCAATCCCAAGAGTCGTATACGGGGCCAGCGCAACTTCTTCTCGCAGGAGCATCTAAATGAGATATATCAGGCGGTGGCGCAGAGCGGACGCGCCCCGTACAATAAGCATCACTGCCCCGTAACCTGAAATCCCCGGAGGAACGCAGCCCCAATGTATCCCGAGATCATGCTCATCCCCATGCGTGAAGAGCTTACACGCGCCGGCATCGCCGAGGCCCGCACCGCCCAGGCTGTCGATGAAGCGCTGGCCAGGCCCGGTACCACCATGGTGGTGGTCAACTCCATCTGCGGCTGCGCTGCCGGCAAAATGCGCCCCGGCGTCCGCCTCGCGCTGCGCAATGCGGTCACGCCCGATCAGTCCATTACCGTTTTTGCCGGGCAGGATCGCGAAGCCACCGAGCGCGCCCGCTCTTATTTCGAGGGCAATCCGCCCACCTCGCCGGCCATCGCCATCCTTCGCGACGGCAAGCTGGTCTACCTGATGCAGCGCTTCATCATCGAAAATGCGACGCCCCAGCAGATCGCCGACGAATTGTCCCGCGCCTTCAACGAACTTTGCGCGAAGCAGGCTGTCTAGGATTTTCATGTTCTGAAGCATCAAAGGCTGCGCTTCGGCGCAGCCTTTTCTAATCCTGACCAGCCCGTCCCTACCCTGACCAGCCCGTCCCTACATGGATACGAGATTGCCTCGCCGTCCCTGCCGGTGAACCGTCACCAGATTGCGCCCTTCGCGTTTGGAGCGGTACAGCGCCTCATCTGCCCGCAGCAGAAAGCCCTCGCTCGTCTCGCCGTTGTGGTTCACCGCCACGCCGATGCTGACCGTCATCGTCACGTTCTCCGGCAGGTCCAGCAGCGCCGCGATATCCGCCCGAATCCTCTCTGCCGCCGCTTCCGCTTCTGCCACCCCTGCATCGCGCAGCAGGATTACAAACTCCTCGCCGCCGTAGCGGGCCAGCACATCCGCCGGCCGCGTTCCCTCGCGCAGGGTCTCCGCAATTCGCCGCAGCACCAGGTCGCCCACCATGTGCCCGAACGAATCGTTCACCTGCTTGAAGTAGTCGATGTCGATCATCATCAGGCCCATCGCATTGCCGCTTCGCTCCGCGCGCAACAACTCGCGCCGCAGAATCTCCTCGAACGCTCCGCGGTTCAGCAGTCCGGTGAGGGAATCGGTCCGGGCAACGTGATGCAGCTCGCGCCGGTGTTCTGAAAGCGCCAGCCATACCAGCGCGCCCACGTTCCCCATTCCCAGCAGCAGGCTCAGATAGCTCAACCCCTCATCAGCGGGGTCGGGATGGGCGAAGCTGGCGGGTCGATGTCCGGCGACGTGGTAAAGAAGCCATATCGCCTGCACGGAGACCATCGCCACCAGAGACCACGCGCAGGCGCGCAGTGGCAGCCGCAGCTCCGCATCGTCATGGCGGAACAACAACGCAGCCGTGGCGGAAAAAAGGATGCCGACCACCAGGGCATGCACGCCCAGACGCGCGACGGCGCTCTTCTCGACATAAATCGCCCACAGAAGGGCAGGAAAACCGGCGGCGGAAACGGCGATCATCCACGGCATCTGGCGCAGGCGCAAACTCAGGATGTCGCCGGCGGCCGCGTAGATGAATAAGGGACCGACCAGCAGAGCGAAATTGCCGAGAACGAGGCTGAAGAAGAGCGGGACGCGTGTCTGCGCCGCGAGCAGAAGCAGTCCGGCCATCACGCAAAGCAGGAAGCCAACGAGCGGACGCAGCCCGCGCAGCTCAGGCACCGAGCTCAGTACGACCCGGAAACCGGCCAGCACCAGCACCGGCATGATGATGTACGCAAATATGAGGGTGGTCGTATGCATCAGCGGTCTTTCCAGCCTGCACGAACGCACCGCGTCTCCGGACCCGTAAGAGCCCGAGACGGGGCACGCAGCACCGAACCAGGAGATATGACCCAGCATGGCACACGCACTCCGCCCAAGTCACCACAAAACCGTCGCGGAAGCATTGCAGAAGTAACCACTTTGCCTGGAGCTGTGAGTCGGCGCTCGAGCTGCTCAGACTGAATCCATCCAGCCATTTAGAATGACTTTTTGCACCCCATTCCACCGCGCCGCACTCACCGCACGGGCCATCCCGGCGGAATCGGCCGCACAAAGGCACATCGCACGCATGCATCGCTGGTCGAAGCTCTTCATTCCCACCCTGCGCGAAGCCCCGGCCGACGCTGAGGTCGCCAGCCACAAGTTCCTCGTCCGCGCGGGATATATCCGCCAGCTCGGCGCCGGCATTTATTCATACCTCTTCCTCGGCCAGCGCTCCATCGACCGCATCATCGGCATCGTTCGCGAGGAGATGGACCGCATTGGCCAGGAATTCCTCCTGCCCACCATCCATCCCGCCGACCTGTGGCGCGAATCCGGCCGCTGGACCCTCATGGGCGACAACATGTTCCGCCTCCAGGACCGCAAGGGCGCCGACCTCTGCCTCGGCATGACCCACGA
>JASIAO010000111.1 GCA_030041955.1 Acidobacteriaceae bacterium
CGCGCCGAAGCCGACATGCAGTACTTCTCGGTCGAAATCGCCGGCCCGTGCTGGGAACACATCCTCCAGACCCGCAGGGTCGGCATTTACATTCCCGGAGAGATCTCCGGTCCTGAATTCGAACTGACCGTGATCGTGGAGACCGCGTGATGAGTGCTCTTCGCAACAACAGTCTCGCCCTCTGTTTCCAGGAAGTGCTCACCGCCATCCTGCGCGTGCGCTTTCAGCGCCAGCAGGTGCAGGACGCGGAGAGCTTCCGCGCCCAGATGCGCCACTCGCTGCAATCCGCCATGCAGGAGGCCCGAGCCGCAGGGTACTCCAGCGACACCGTGCAGATGGCGGTCTTCGCCACGGTGGCTTTCCTGGATGAAAGTGTTCTCAATCTGCAAAGCCCGGTCTTTGCCGACTGGGCCCGGCGCCCGCTCCAGGAAGAACTCTTCGGCGGCCACCTTGCCGGCGAAGCCTTCTTCCGCAACCTGCAGTCGCTGCTCGCCGCGCAGGATTCCGCCGAAGTTGCCGACGCCCTCGAGCTCCACTGCCTCTGCCTGCAGATGGGCTACCGCGGCCGTTACGCTTTCGGCGACACCGGGGAACTGCATCAGTTGCTGCGCCAGGCCCGCACCAGGATCGACCGCCTGCGCGGCGCGCCCTGCCTGATGCCGCCCGTGCCTGCCCCCGAGGTTCCGCCGGCCCGCGCCCGCGATCCATGGACGCGTACCCTGCTCATCACCGCGTGCGTACTGGCCGGCCTCACCGTCATCGGCTTCGGCGGCTACGAGCTTTTGCTGGGTTCCGGAGTTTCCCAGGTGCAGAGCGCCGGATTGATTGCGAAATAGGAGTCTCCCGTGCTGCCCATTCTCGTCGCTGTGGTCATCCTGATTTTCTCCATCCTGCTGGCCTGGCTCGCAGGTCCGCTGCTTGGCCTCGCCGGAACCGCGCTTCTCGTTCTGCGCATCCTCCTTATCGTGCTGGGCGCAGCCGCGGCCGGCGTCATCCTGTGGATGTACTTCCGTGACCGGCGCCGCGACAGCGCCGCAAGAAATCTGCCAGGCGGCTCCGATCTGGAAACCATGCTGCGCGACGCCGAGCGCCGCCTGGCTGCCGCCCAGCGCGCCGGTTCCAAATCCCTCGATTCCCTGCCCCTGCTCTATATCCTCGGAGAAGCCAATTCCGCCAAGACCACCGCGGTCATCAAATCCGGCCTCGATCCCGAGCTCCTCGCCGGCCAGATCTACCGCGACCAGGATGTCGTTGCCACCCCCGTCGTCAATCTCTGGTATGCCGGCTCCTGCGCCTTCGCCGAAGTCGGCGATGCCGTCCGCAAAGCCCCTGTGCTGTGGAGCCGCCTCATCCGGAAGACGCGTCCCAAGGCGTCGCGCTCCGCCATGGGAAAGCAGGCGCCGGTGCGGGCCGCGGTCGTCTGCGTCAGCAGCGAGATCTTCCTCGGCGCTGCCGCGTCTGACGCGGCTCTCGCCGCAGCCCGCTCCACCAACCAGATGCTCCGGGATCTCGCCCAGCAACTCGGGGCTGAAGTTCCCGTCTACGTCATCCTCACCAAGCTCGACCGTCTTCCCGGCTTCTCCGAATACGTCCGCAATCTCAGCGAAGCGGAAGCTTCCCAGCCTCTGGGAATGGCCTTGCCCCGCAACCAGGTTTCCAGCGGCGTGTATGCGGAAACAGCCATGGCTGCGGCCACCGCGGCCCTCGACAGCATCTTCTTTTCGCTCTCCGAATTCCGCCTCGAGCTGCTCAGCCGCGAATCCGATGCGAAAAATGTCGACCCTGTCTACGAATTCCCCCGCGAGTTGCGCAAGCTCCGCAACAATCTCGCCTCTTATCTCGTCGAGCTGACGCGCCCCAGCCATCTCAACGCCAATCCCTACCTGCGCGGCTTCTATCTCACCGGCGTGCGCGCTCACATGGTCGAGCAGATGGTCGCCGCCGCCGCGCAGCAGGCGCGCCCCGAGCCCGTCGGCGCGGGCGCCACGCGGATGTTTTCAGCCGAATCCATGCGCGCCGCAGCAGCCGTGCAAGCGCCGCAGGTGGTCTCGCGCAAGCAGGCGCAGTGGTGCTTCCTGCCTCATCTCTTTCCTGACGTCATTCTCGCCGACCGCAGCGCCCTGGCAGCCACCAGCGACAGCCGCCGCGCTCACGTCGTTCGCCGCGTCGCGCTGGGTTCCGTTTCCGCGGTGCTGCTGGCTCTGCTCGTCTGCTTCACCGTCTCGTGGGCCAACAATTCCCGTCTGGAACACTCCGTCGTGAGCGCCGCGAATGCTCTGCCCGCCACAGCAGTGCCATCCACCATGCTTGCCTCCACGCCGGACCTGGCCGCGCTCGACCAGCTCCGCGCCGCCATCGTGCAGCTTGAAGGTTATCAGCAGAACGGCGCGCCCATGCTCTACCGTTTCGGCCTCTATCACGGCAACAGCGTCCTCGCTGCCGCCCGCCGCATTTACTTCGACCGCTTCAACCAGCTCATGCTGGCCAACACCCAGGCTGACCTGGTCGCTTTCCTCAATTCCCTGCCGCCCACGCCTCCGCAGGGAGCGGATTACGCTGCCGCCTACGATCCGCTCAAGGCGTACCTCATCACCACGTCCAATCCTGACAAGAGCACTCCCGAATTCCTGGTCCCCGTCCTCATGCAGTACTGGCAAAACGGCCGCGCTCTGGAGACAGAACAGCAGAAGGATCTCGCCTCCCGGCAGTTCGATTTCTACGCAACCGAACTCACTCATGGGAATCCCTACTCCAGCGCGCCGGACACCGGCGCGGTCTCCAAAGCGCGCACCTACCTCATCGGATTCGGCGGCTTCGAGCGCATTTACCAGCAGATGCTCACCGCTGCCGGCAAAGCGTCGCCCGCCATCGATTTC
>JASIAO010000112.1 GCA_030041955.1 Acidobacteriaceae bacterium
GGCGTCGGCTTCGGCAATTTCCGCGACCCCGATGCCGATCCCATGCAGCCTGTCCTCTTTGATTAAAGAGATGATGCGTAGTCTCACACCGGCGTGATCTTCGTTGACGAAAAGACCATTACTCCGGCTGACATTGGAGGGCTGTTTCGGGCGCTCACTGCCTTGGTGAAACAAGCGAACGCCTGGAACTGGACCGACAGGGTGGTCTTCCTGCGGCGCTAAACGCGAGCCATCGCCTCGCGCGTAGCCGTCTCCGCCCGCGGCGGATGAACCAGCACCGGCGCCAATATCGACACCGCCAGGATCCCCGCAATCACATGCAGCCCCGTTGCGAACGAGCTGCCCGTCTCACGCAGGTGCGCGATCAGCAGCGGCCCAAACGCCCCCGCGAATCCCCACGCCGTAATCATCAGCCCGTAAATCGGCCCGATATTCTTCGCCCCGAAGTAGTCCGCCGCAAACGCCGGCATCGTCCCGAACCCGCCCCCGTAGCACATCAGGATCACGAACGTCACTGTCGTCAACGCCGGGGCCGAGCCCAGATGAGGCATCATCACGAACAACACCACCTGCAGCGCGAACATCGTCACAAACGTCCAGCGCCGCGTCAGTGCGTCAGAGACCCACGCCCAGAACACGCGCCCCACCCCATTCCCGATGCTCGCGATGCCCACCATCCCCGCCGCCACAATCGCGCTCACCTTCGCGATCTCCTGGAACATCGGCGACTCCTGCGAGATCACCGAAATCCCCGCCGACGTGTTCAGGAACAGCACCAGCCACAGCGCCCACCATTGCCACGTCTTCAGCGCCGCGCCCAGGCTGTAGTCCGTCGCCGAACGCTGCTTCGTCTGCATCGCGCTCGGTACCCATCCTGCCGGCGCCCAGCCCGCCGGCGGATTCTGCATGAACCACCCCGTCGCCATCACCACAATCAGATAAGCAATGCCCAGGTACGCGAATGTCTGCAGCACGCCCACGCTCTGGATCAGCCGCGTCGCCACCGGCGCCGTCACCAGCGCGCCCGCGCCGAATCCGCCTACCGCAATCCCTGTCATCAGTCCGCGCTTATCCGGGAACCACTTCAGCATCACGGCAATCGGCACAATATATCCAAAGCCCAGCCCGATCCCGCCAATCAGTCCATAACTCAGATACAGCCACCACAGTTTGTACGCCGAGAAGCTGGCCAGAAATACGCCCATCCCGTACAGCAGTCCCGCCGTCAGCGCTACCACCCGCGGCCCTTTCCTGTTCAGCCACAACCCTCCAAAGAAAGCCGCCAACCCCAACACGAAAATCGAAATGGTGAACGTCATCGTCACCTGCGAAATTGTCCAGTGGAATTGCTTCACCAGAGGCGTGCGAAACACGCTCCACGCGTAGACAGCGCCCAGGGCCATCTGCATCAGCACCCCCGCAAGCGCAATCCCCCAGCGCCTGCCATTGCCCTTTGCCATAGCTCCTCCGGAAAAATGACCCCCCCGCTCGCTCACTTCGGCTGCGCGCCGGAACTGCCCTTCACCTTCAGTTGATTGCCCAGCGACTCAAGAAATCGGTTGATGAGCGCCACGCTGCGTCGCAGCTCCTTCCGCCGGAATTGTCCCAGCAACGACATCAAACTCGGCGGCTCGATCACCGGCCTGCGCTCGCTCCCCAGCGTCTCGCCCACCGCCGTCGCAATCGCCTGCATCAGCTCCGGATGGATCGATCCCATCATCCGCCCGAAGATAATCGCATTGCGCAGCGCATGGATTCCCTCCGTCGTCTGCGCCGCGCCCACCGCCGTCTCCATCAGCTCATCGCGCGCGCTCAGCGCCCCGCGCAGCACCGAGAAAATCCGCGCATCGTGCATCTCCTCCAGCAGCGCGTAAGCGTCCAGCAACGCCTCCGCATGCTCCGCCGGAGCGTTCTCGAGCCGCGTCAGCAGCTCCTGGCGCGCATCCCGCGGCGGAATCTCCAGCGATATCGGCCGTGCCATCTCACTCCTCCTGCTCCGCACTGTGGCGGAACGATGCTGTCTTGAAGGGGCACGACTTCAGTCGTGCCGGAAATGCTACAGGGGGAAGCGGGCCTTAGCCCCTGAGGTAAGTTTTCCTGCCATTCTCCCTCTTCCCTCCCGAATTGGGGCGCGCCGTCGGATACAAATCTCATGACTCTGCGCTCTATGTGCCCTCTGTGGTAAACCTCACCTCACCCCCTGTATCTGCACTAACCCATTCCCCGGCTCGCGATAATCCCCGCGCTTCCACTTCCGCTCCACTTCCACGCCCATCTGCGGCGTCGGATGCCCAAATCGCGCGTTCGTCCTCGGCAGCGGATTCTCCCCCCTCTCGCCCGTCACCCGCATCCGCACCGACGTCTCCTTGTACGCCGGTGTGTGCGTCACCTTGTCCGTGTAGCTGCTCGTCAGCCGATTGACCGGCTCCTCGCTCGAATTCATCGGCATGTACAGCTCGCAGCCCTTCACGCGCTCGGTCACCACCGCCTGCACCCGCACCTCGCCGTAACGCGACCGCAGCTCCACCCAGCTCCCGTTCTCGATTCCGCGCGCCCGCGCCAGCTCCGGCGACACCTCCACAAACGTGCACGGCGTCTTCTCTTTGATTCCCGCCGTCCGGTACGTCAGATTCCCCTCGTGGAAATGCTCCAGCAGCCGCCCGTTGTTCAAATGCAGATCGAATTCCTCATTCGGCTGATCGCTCGGCTCGTTCCACTCCAGCGGAAACAGCTTCGCCTTCCCATCCGACAGCGCAAACCGCTCCGTATACAACAGCGGCTGATCGCTCCCGTCCGCGGCCACCGGCCATTGCAGCGTCTTGTATCCCTCCAGCCGCTCATAGGTCACGCCCGCCATCAACGGCGTCAGAGCCGCAATTTCCTCGTAGATTTCCGCAGGGCTCGCATAATTCCATCCCGCTCCCAGCCGGTTCGCGACGTCCTGGATGATCATCCAGTCCGGCTTGCTCTCGCCCAGCGGCTCAAATACCCGATACAGTCGCTGGATTCGCCGCTCCGTGCTGGTGAAGGTCCCTTCTTTTTCCAGGCTCGGACACGCCGGCAGCACCACATCCGCATACCGGCACGTCTCCGAAAAGAAAATCTCCTGCATCACGAAAAATTCCAGCTTCTCCAGCGCCGCCGCCACATAATTCGCATTCGAATCCACCAGGCTCATCTCTTCGCCGAAGACATACATCGACTTCAGCTTCCCCGCGTGGATCGCGTCAATCATCTGGTGATTGTCCAGCCCGGCCTTCGGCGGCAGCGCCACGCCCCACGCCTTTTCGAACTTCGCCCGAATCTCCGCGTCTTCCACCTTCTGATATCCCGGAAAATTATTCGGCATCGCCCCGTGGTCGCTCGCGCCCTGCACGTTGTTGTGCCCGCGCAGCGGATACGCCCCCGTCCCCGGCCGCATGTAATTCCCCGTCGCCAGCAGCAGATTGCTGATCGCCGTCGATGTGTCCGACCCCATCGTGTGCTGCGTTACGCCCATCGCCCACAGCACGCACACGCTCTTCGCCGTGGCGATCATCTCCGCCACGCGTTCCAGCGTCTCCACCGGGATCTCGCAGCGCTCGCTCGCCATCTCCATCGTGAACGGCTCCAGGCTCGCCCTGTATTCCTCCTCGCCGTTCACCCACTGCCGCAGGAAATCCTTCTTCACCCATCCGCGGTCGAAAATATACTTGGTCACCGCGCTCAGCCAGATCAAATCCGTCGCCGGCCGCGGATGCAGCCACACATCCGCTCGTGCCGCCATCTCGTGCCGCCGCAAGTCCGACACGATCAGCTTCTGCCCCCGCAGCTTGTGAGACTGCTTCACTCGCGTCGCCAGCACCGGATGGCTCTCCGCCGTGTTGCTCCCGACAATCAGCACCAGATCGGCCTGCTCGATGTCCGCGATCGACCCCGAATCCCCGCCGTACCCCACCGTCCGGAACAATCCCGTCGTCGCCGGCGCCTGGCAGTACCGCGAGCAGTTGTCCATGTTGTTCGTCCCGATCACCGCCCGCGCCAGCTTCTGCATCAGGTAGCTCTCTTCGTTCGTGCACTTCGACGAAGACACGAACGCCAGCGCATCCGCTCCGTTCGCCGCCTTAATCTCCGTAAACCTCCGCGCGACCAGCCCCAGCGCCTCGTCCCAGCTCGCTTCGCGAAACTTCCCATCCTCGCGGATCAGCGGCTTCGTCAGCCGGTCCGCGCTGTTCACGAAATCCCACCCGAACTTCCCCTTCACGCATGTCGAGATCCCGTTCGCCGCGCCCTCCCCCGGTTCCACCTTCAAAATGTGCCGGTCGCGCGTCCAGATGTCGAAGCTGCACCCCACCCCGCAGTAGGTGCACACTGTCTTCGTCTTCTTCGTCCGCCCCTTGCGCATCGCGGCTTCCGCTTCTGACAGTTGCAGAATCGGCCCGTAGCCCACCTCCGGCTCGATCTCCTTCACCACCTCGATCATTCCGTCGTGCACCCGCTGCGGCAGCGCCGTGAAGTAGCCGGCTTCGCCCAACATCGATTTCTCCATCAGAGCATTGCACGGGCACACCGTCACGCAATGCCCGCACGATACGCAGCTCGATTCGTCAATCGCCGCGCCGCCGTCCCACAGCACCCGTGGATGTTCATCCTCCCACCGGATGCTCAGCGTCTCGTTCACCTGCACGTTCTGGCAAGCTTCCACGCAGCGCCCGCACAGGATGCACTGCCCCGGATCGTATCTATAGAAAGGATTCGTCGCGTCCACCGCGTACGGTTTCGCCCGATACGGCGTCTGCTGATGCTCCACACCGAGCATCTTCGTGGTGTTGTGCACCGTGCAGTTGCCGTTGTTGTTGTCGCAGACCGTGCAGTAGAGCAGGTGGTTCCCGAGGATCCGGTCGAACGCCTCGCGCTG